>CAYZUW010000525.1:0-2098 GCA_964481325.1 uncultured Saprospiraceae bacterium | reverse complement strand
GCTATTGGCCAGCTGTACCGTGACCAAAGTCTATGAAGGAGGCCATTCAGAATACAGTCCAAAACTATTTCATGTGTACAATAGTCAAAGTACCATGAGTCCCAAAAGCCAATTTGGCCCCATCAATCGTAGAGTAGAGATAGAATACAACATCCTAGAAAGAGACTCTCTAGTAGAAGTAATGATGATGCTTACGAGTGGTTTTAACGAAGGAGAAATATTAGACCACTTAGTCATCCATCTTCAAAATGAAGAAAGCATAAAAGTAAATTTCGAAACGAAGGAGAGCAGAGAATATGTGGAAACCTATTCTTATAATTATACCCAACCCGTTAATCGCACGCAAACGGTGACTGATTTTGGAGGTACGGATGTAGTCACTAAAGCAGATGGAACAGTAGAGCATGTGCAAAGACCAATGACTACCAAAACGGTGAACACTACTGAGCAGGTGGCCCATAACAGCCAAGGAGGGAAATCTCAATTGTTTAATAGTGCTAAAATGCAATTGAAAAAAGAGGATATTGCGAGTATAAAAATGAATGGAGTAGACAGCTTTGAAGTTTCCTTTCAGAACTCTACCCTGATATTAACACCTAGCAAACAACAAGTACTCGAAATGAAAAGATATTTGATGCAGTAGTGTTATGGTTTGGAAATCATAACGCGAAACTTAATAATTAAACATACATGAACTATAAATCAATTTTTTGGATATTAACCATTATACTTTGCGCGCTCCTACCAGCATCCGCCCAAGATCAAGCACTCCTAGATAAAGGCGATTTTGCTCCAAACTTTACAGAAATTGATGCACAAGGGAATACCATTTCGCTCGACGACTTCAAAGGCAAAGTAGTGCTACTCAATTTTACAGCTACCTGGTGTGGACCATGTTGGGAAGCTTATACCCCAATGAATGAATTGCAAGAGCAATACAAAGACGACCTAGTAATCATCTCCTTTCATATGGACAACATGAAAAAGAAGTGGAAAGAGAAAGCTGAATCAAAAGGAATAAAATTTGATGTGATTTCAATCTGGGAGTCTGATACCAAAAAAGAAATATTCAAATCCTTTGCTCCCGAATTGTATCCCTCCTTTGTGATCATAAATAAAGAAGGAAAAATAAAAAAGAAATGGTCAGGATATCTTGAATTTACATTGAGGAGAAGAGTGCACAAGGCGATGCGAAAGCATAAGTAGGTGCACAGCAAAGCTAGTATAGTTTCAGTGCAAAAAAAGATAAGACTAATGATTATATTTGAACTGAAGCTACAATATAGCATAATGAACAAAGAAGTTACCTCCTTCATAGAAAGTGCCAACCCTAAGCATCAAGAAATTCTAAAAGAACTTAGAAAATTAATTCTTTCCGTGGCTCCCCAATCTGAAGAGCAGTATAAGTGGAGTCGTCCTGTATATGGATTGGAAAAAGATTTTTGTTATCTCCAATCCACCAAAAAACACGTAGCCTTTGGTTTCTTTGAGTTTGACAAAATAAAAACAAACACCCACCTCATAGAAGGCACTGGAAAATCCATGCGCCACATCAAGCTGACCGATAAAAAACAAATTAAAGAAATGGAGCTAAAGAAAATAATCAAAGAACTGCTTCAATAATGCTTTTGTCGATGATTCGCTAACAAGTTTTAAATCAAAGACTATCAAAATATTACAAAATTTAGAATTTGAGAATTATCAATTGTAAGCATGTGAAGAATTTATAAACGAGAATAAATTTTGGCATTTAAAGATTTAGTGTCGTAAGCGTTAAGAAAAGTCGTCAGCAAGCTTTATGATCGAGCAAACGAATGCTAAGCAAAAAAAGATAATGTAAAACGTAGGGGATAAAGACTAAATGAAAAACTTCTCCCAAGGCGAGTTTTAATCTTGTAGACTTTTTAGCTTACGTAAGTGTTAAGAATCCCTGCCTGCGAGACGCAGTCAGGCAGGTTTACAGCCAAGAGGTTTTTGTTACTTTTTTACGGAAAAAAAGAACGTGAGAAAACAGCTGTGTAGGATTGAATACTAAAAAAAAAATCGTTTAAAATTAAAATATCGATATAAGAACTAACGAAACTTGAGTTACAACTTT
>CAYZUW010000524.1:0-2112 GCA_964481325.1 uncultured Saprospiraceae bacterium | reverse complement strand
GTAGAAGGCCATGAATACATACTTGTAGAATCAGAGGAAACAAAAACCCTTTATGACACAAGTGGTAAACAGTACTGTGCTGACCATGCTGAACTGAATTGTGTAGAGTTTTATAAACTCAGTGAAGGGGAACTTACTTGGAAAAAGTCTTAAGATATTTAGGTAAAAGGAAATGGCTTTAGTAACAAAGCCATTTCCTTTTCTTGATATTAGTTAATTCTAGTTATCAAATAAATGCATTAGATGAAATCTGGTACATTTTCTAAAAGTAAAAGCAAAATATGTAGGAAGTCATTTACGATAATATTGTCTGTTCTACTTGTTTTGATCTCGACATTTTACTCATATATGCCTTCATTTGACAATGAATTCCTCTATTGGGATGACCAATTTTATGTTACAGATAATTATGACATTACACATCCTGATAAGGAAAGTCTGAAGAGGATTGCAACCAGAATTGTTTCTCTCAACTATCATCCACTCACTATGCTGAGCTTTTGGATTAATGCAAAAATATATGGAACAAGCTCGGCTAAGCCTTTTATTCTAACTAATGTCATTCTGCATGTTCTCAATGTTGCTTTAGTATTTATGTTGACTTTTAGTCTCTCAAATTCAAAATTCTTTTTGGCTATTACAACTGCGATTCTATTTGCTCTCCATCCTATGCACATCGAGTCAGTTGTCTGGGTATCGGAGAGAAAGGACATGCTACATGGATTCTTTTTTCTATGCAGTATTATAGTTTATTGGAACTATACTCGTAATTCTAGACTTTCGCTATATGCCCTTAGTTTTATTTTGTTCACTCTCTCGTGCCTTTCTAAAGCTACTGCGGTTTCCTTAGTCCCCTGTTTATTATTGATTGATATTATTTCGAAAAGAAATCTTAAATCAATACAAATCATTGTGGACAAGATTCCTTTCCTGACTATTGGATTGGTCGTAGGAATTATTGCTCTCAATGTTCAATCAGGTGGTGATTTCTATGGGATCTTAGACAGAGGACAATTGACTAATGCTTATGGTGCTTACTCAGATATAGGAAATAGAATTACAAATGGTTTGAATGCTCATTTTTACTACCTATATAAGTTCGTCTATCCATGTGAGCATTCTGCCTTTCATCCATACAGTATGACAGAACAATACAGTTTATTGGAAGTTTTACTAGTCTTTACTTTGACTGTTATTCTACTCATTTGGTCAGTTTTTATGAAAAGACGGGATGTTCTTTTTGGAATAGGGTTCTACTGCTTTACAATATTTCTCGTACTTCAATTCTTACCTGTTGGTTCTGCGATTGTAGCAGAGCGCTATACTTATTTACCCTACATTGGATTGGGATTTTTGCTAGGTATTGGATCGGAGAGTTTAGCTAGTAAAGTATCTAAAAATCTAACTCTAATTAGCTTAGCAATAGTTTCTATTTTTTGTGTACGAAATACAAGATTGCAGGCAAATAAGTGGCAAAATCATACAACCTTATTTAATCAAGCTACAATGCAATACCCAGAGGACGCTTTCATTAGAAGAACTTTGGCAAGTGGCTATTGGGCAGAGGGGAAAATTGATAGCGCCTTTCACCATATTAATTATGCAATACATGAATTGGGTTGTGAAACTTCGCAAGCCCTTGAGTTGCTTGCTAATTGCTATAGCGAAAAAGGTACCTATGAAGAAGCCAATTTACTTTTTGATAAAGCGGTACTTCTTGACTCTGACAATGTTAGTGCAAAATATCATAGAGGTCTCAATCTACTCAACCTTGATCCTCAAAAAGCGCTTGAAGATTTTGATTTTTGCGAACAAACAGAGAATACTTACTTCACTCCATTGCTATATGGCCCTCGTGGAAGAGCATATGGATTATTGGGACAGTATGAATTTGCAATTCGAGAATTAGATATTGCTATTGAGTTCTATCCGAACGACCCAAATTTTTATCTTGATAGAGCCGTAACATATGACAAAATTGGCAAAATTGCTGAAGCGACTTCAGATTACAACAAGGTATTGGAACTTGATCCTGATAATAACTATGCTTCTGAGAGATTAGCAATAATTAGTGATATAGAATAATATTGAGTGGTGACGCTTGCATGTAAC
>CAYZUW010000523.1:0-2128 GCA_964481325.1 uncultured Saprospiraceae bacterium | reverse complement strand
TAGGTATCTGCTTGCTCTGAGTGCGTATCAAAGCCCCCAATAGAAACCATAAATTCGCGAGTACCTAATCTCCTTTAATTAATTTGGCCACTATAGACAATTGGTCTGAAAGAGAATTATTGGGATAATCTACTTTATTGACTCCGGTTCTGAAGGATTCCTGAATGGTAGTACTATATCGTAAAAGTATTATTCGCAGCATCTCCACTCAAGTAAGTGGTGAAACAGGTCCAAACTATTCTTATCCATGGGATGACGGCAGCACGGAGGCTGACAACAATCAATTAGAAGCCGGCACCTATCAGTTGAGCGTCATAGATGAAAATAACTGTCTCTCGACTTTTGAATTTACCCTTAGTCAACCCGACAACCTATTAGCCACCCCTGGCATGGTATCCAATGTCTCTTGCTTTGGAGAAGCAGATGGAGCCATTACGCTAGATGTCCAAGGAGGTAAGAGTCCTTATGTATTTGATTGGCTCCACAGCAATGACAGCTCTGCGTCTATAGACAATCTAAGTGCTGGACTATACGAACTCCTTATCACTGATGATAATAGTTGCACCAATCTAGTAAGCGTCAACATTACCCAGCCAGATTCTTTAGTGGTCTCCTTAATAAATATTGAAATCGAGGAAGACAATGCAGGGCTCATCGACATATTGGTAGAAGGTGGAACGTCGCCGTATACAAATACTTGGTTCAATGAAAATATGGAAATGGTCAGAATGGGTGACTTGATTGAGAGTCTTCCTTCAGGAACCTATTTTGCAGAGATTCTAGACCGAAACAATTGTGTAGTCTCGAGTGAAGAATTCAATTTAATATTCACGAGCATTGTGGAGGTGGAGCAAGGAACTTTTATCCTATCCCCTAACCCTGCTAAATCCACCATCAGATTACAAACCAGTTTCTTACTTTCAGAGACTGTTCAGTTTGACATTTTCGATGCTGTTGAAAAAGCAATAGAGCACCAGACTTCTAATACACCTTCGCAAGCTCTTGAGTACCATTTCGAAATTGAACATCTAGCGGCAGGTACTTATTACTTGCGCATTTTGGAAGAGGGAGAGCCGTTGAGTACCCTTCCTTTTATTGTGGTGGAATAATCAGAGTAATATTTTTATTAAATTTATTTGGGTGTGCCCCTTAGCTCTTTTCATTGACAAAAAAGTCAAAGAAAAAAGCTAAGGGTCGGATTATTCGCCACTTGCTATTCGCGCGGTGTTGCACACTCCTCAGCGCAGCTGAGTCTGGCTACTATCCCTCACACGGGGTTGAAAACCTTTTCAACAGTTTTGCAAACAAAGAAAGCCAATAAATGTATTTTTCAAAAATTTCTGAGGCATTAGCCACAAATCAGAAGAAGTGGCAAGGAATTACTTAGAAAGTTTTGGGAATGATATTTTAGATGAGATGGTTTAACATTCGCTATAACCATGTTTTCTATTATTTCATATTATTGAGCTTATCTTTCATTTTTTTAATTTCAGCTTTTAGCCGTAGATTTTCTTCACTTACCAAAAAATGATTAAAATCACTATATTCATCAATTTTCTTTAAAAGTTAAAAACAACTTCAAAAGCTCATCAAATATGCATAGCCCATTTACAAAGAGAATTGAATTACTTCATAGAAATGAACAAAGAAAAATGGAGTACTAAGTTTGCAAATTTAATGATAAAGCTTTAGAGCTTAAATCAAAAATGAAACAAAAAACCACTAAATATTTTAAATCGAAAGTTAAACATATAATTAAGCAAAGTGAAAAATTGATTGCACAAAAAATTGATGGACCACCAAAACTTATTACGTTTAAAAATAGACTGCAAAAACGTTTTGACTCTTTATGGGTATTTCTACAGCATTATAATGTGCCGCCAGACAACAATGCATCTGAAAGAGCTATTAGAAATGTGAAAGTAAAACAAAAAGTATCTGGTCAGTTTAAATCATTCGATGGTGCCGTACATTTTGCTATGCTTACATCTATAATTGACACTGCCATCAAGAATGATGTCAATATAGTTGAAGCCATGACCGAAATAGATGTATCTTTACCTGAGTAGTTACACCCATTCAAAAAAGACAATGAAAAAATTATTATTTATCACCGTTTTTATTTCAG
>CAYZUW010000522.1:0-2132 GCA_964481325.1 uncultured Saprospiraceae bacterium | reverse complement strand
GAGCCTACTGTTCCAAGACTTATCTTTGGAGACGAAGTAAGACTAAGACAGATTCTTACCAACATAGTTAGTAACGCTATAAAGTTTACCAGTAGAGGAGAGGTGTCTTTATCTATTAGTGTAGACCCTTCAGCAGTAGTTGCGTCCAATAAGCAAACTATAGACCTCAAATTTGTAGTAAAAGATACAGGCATTGGCATTTCTAAAGAAAAAATTGGTCAATTATTTCAAGCCTTTTCACAAGTCGATGCATCCATCACAAGGAAGTTTGGTGGCACGGGATTAGGGCTTGCGATTTCGCGAAAGTTAGCGAGATTGATGAATGGAGATGTACAGTTGGACAGTAAGCAGGGAGTAGGTACAGAAGTAACTTTTACATTGAATTGCGAATATGACCAAGCTACACTCAATAAACCCAAAACAACATTTCAAAACAGATCAGCTGCAATCATCGAAAAAAGTGTTGCGAGTGGAAAGTCTTTGGTAAATACATTAGAAAACGTAGGATTTGATTCCTTTGCGATGAATAGAGAAGTAACTGGAGAGTTTCTAACAGAATTAATTAAGAATCCAGTTGACGTACTATTTATAGATAGTACTTTCTTCACGCCAAGAACAGAAGTGTTGCTGAACAAGATCAAAGAAAAAACAGACACCAAAATTATATTAAACGTTCCGATACTCTTCCCGAGTTTGAATACGCAATGTATTGATGGAACTACTGCTAAGCCCTTCAAGAAATCCAATGTACTTTGCACTCTTCATTCAGTATTGAGTGTAGGTGATACAACTATGAATGGCCATGGTGAAGATTTTAATCATGGAAAATGCACCACTCAGAAAAGTTCAAGCACAGATGTCTTTAATGAAGAATTTGCTTTAACCTCACCTTTAAAAATATTGGTAGCAGAAGATCATAAAATCAATCAAATGCTTATCAAAAAGGTATTGAACAAATTAGGATATTCTCCGGTCATAGTCGACAATGGTCAACTGGCGGTGAAGGAGTCTTTACAAAATAGCTACGATGTCATTTTTATGGACATTCAAATGCCAGTGCTAGATGGATTGGCAGCCACTAAAATGATATTAGAAAATTGGTCGGATCACAAAGAGCCTTATATTTTAGCCATGACGGCAAATGCCATGAAAGGGGATCGGGAAAAGTATATTTCAGCTGGTATGCATGATTATATTAGCAAACCGTTTTTAATAAATGATTTGCAAGCACTGCTTGTCAAATACAGCGCAAAAAAACACGGAGATCAAAGTGATGGAATGATCAAAGAGTCTACTAGTGCCTAATCTCTTATAAAGGATATATTTATTGGACGGCGTCAATTCGACATTGGACTGGGAGAGCACCATTTTGCTCATACAGATATCGTATAGATAATACACCATTCAAAATCTCTCCTTCACCAGAAAGGATGGCGATATTATCTTGCCCTAATCTAAAAAATTGATCAGGGATATAAATAAAATTAAAATCTACAACGCCTATTACATCAATTCCTAAATCTCCATAATTAGTAATGATGATTTCGAATGGATCATCAAAAGAGGCATATGCAGACATAGGGTAACTATAGATTCCAGTTTCACAAACTTCTTCCACGCTATATAGGCCCAAAAATTTTTCTACCATTGGTATACAAGTCCCATTATCTACTTCAGCATTTGCATCAAAATTGTCAGACGCGGGATCCGTACAACCTTCTCTAGAACAGTTGCTAAGGCACAAAACAAAGATTACTAAAAGGGTAGGCAGAAATGTAAATGTTTTCATGATAATTGGTTTTAAAGTGCGTTGTGTAATATAAATCCACATTAACGTATATCATAAAAATACTTCTGGATTCCGTTAATTTCTGTTAACGAAATTTTAAAGATAGGTTATATTCATAGTCTTGTATCAGGACCTAAAAATCTAAACGGATGACCCGAATAAAGTTTTTATTTTTACTTTTATTATTACATTTTACGGTTTTACGGTTTTACAGTTTTGCGGTTTCCTAAATCCTAAATCCTAAATCCTAAATCCTAAATCCTAAAACCTAACCCCTAAAACCTAATCCCTAATCCCTAATCCCTTTTTCACATTTAAATTTTTTCGGTTTTACATTTAAATA
>CAYZUW010000521.1:0-2133 GCA_964481325.1 uncultured Saprospiraceae bacterium | reverse complement strand
AAATATATATGTTTAGATACTTTCGCAAGCCTGAATTTAGATATTTAATACTTATTACCTGCTTTTTTAGACGAATTTCAATATTCTTCGTCACCAATCAGAACAGATTTTCTATCTTGAAGCATTATAGCTTAAGTTTCAAGACGAAGGTTTTTTGTATCAAATATAACCCTTCCTAACTAATTCAATTTACGAGAATTATAAAGCTTTCGTTTAACCAAAACAAATATTTTAAAACTGTTGTAAAAGTATTTTAAACAAGACAATGGACGAAAGGAAGCGCGTAAAACCAGCAAAAGGAGAGTGGCCTTATGTCATTTTAGGAGTATTCCTCTTTTTTGGTACTATTTTTCTATTTGTCTCTGAGATTGATAAGTTCTCGTTCACTACAAACTTGAATTTCTTTCTTTTACTATTTGGTCTTTTAGGATTGGCTTTAGCTATTGCTTTATCTCTGCATTATGGAAAAGGAACCAAAGGGGTAGAGCGAACTAGGTTGACACTCCTGTTCATAATCTTTCTTACACTCATAGTCCCTGTTTGGGCACACTTTATCAATCGATTGATTGCCATCAAAACACATGTCGAAACCGTTGAAGTATTTGAAAATAGCCTTGGTCACTTAACCCTGAATGCAAAAATAATAGACTTAGCAAAGGAAAAGGGGTTTAACCTTTATTTGGTTCATAACCAAAGGCTTATCAAGGTGAAAACGAAGAGAGAGGAACATTTGTACATTAAAGAAGGAGGCAGTATTGATATCACCTTACATAGAGGTATCTTTGGATTTGAGTTCGTTGATGATCAAAAATTCAAATGAAACTAAACGTACAATCCAATATTTCTCTACAGGACAAACATACATTTGGACTTAGCTCCAAGGCAGAAGCTTATGTCAAAATAGACTCTTTGGATAAGCTTAAAACCGCACTACTTCTTCCTTATAAAGAAAAGATGATTTTAGGTGGAGGTTCGAATGTGATCTTTGTAAAGGATTTTACGGGCTTGGTGATAGAAGTGGCTTTGAAAGGTTTGCGTATAGAGAGAAAATTTGCAAATCGAGTGCATCTCTGTGTAGGAGGTGGAGAGCCATGGCACCAGACAGTGCTATGGACCCTAAAACATAAACTTGGAGGCCTAGAAAACTTATCCTTAATTCCTGGAAAGGTAGGGGCTTCACCTATTCAAAATATTGGTGCATATGGTGTAGAGTTGAAAGATGTGTTTGTCAAACTCAAAGCGTTAGAGATTTCTACTCTGAAAATCAAAACCTTCTATAAAAAAGATTGCCAATTTGGCTACAGAGATAGTTTTTTCAAAAACGAGGGTAAAGGAAAATATGTAATTCTTGAAGTTTGTTTTTCCTTAACTACTAAGATCCATCAATTGCATATAAGCTATGGTGCAATTCAGTCTAAATTGGAGCACATGAAAGTAAAACGCCCTAAGATTCATGATATAAGTAGAGCAGTTATCAGGATTAGGCAATCCAAGTTGCCTGACCCAGCAAAGATTGGAAATGCAGGGTCTTTCTTTAAGAATCCTGTTCTCTCTAAACGCAAGTTCAAGGCACTTCTTAAAGATTTTCCGGAGATGGTCTATTATCCATTGCCAAATGGAAAAGTAAAATTAGCCGCTGGGTATCTCATAGATCAGTGCGGCTGGAAAGGAAAAGGGCTCGGTAAAATAAAAGTACACGAAAAACAAGCCCTCGTTTTGACTAATCTTGGAGGAGGAACAGCTAAGGACCTTAGTTCCCTCATCCAAAAAATTATTTCTTCAGTAGAGAGAAAATATCAGGTACGTTTAGATCCTGAAGTGAATTTGATTTAACATTGATATTACACAGTCTTTTGGAATAAGTATCTTTTATGTTTTGCCTGCAGATATCGCCAGAATATAATATTTGGAGACCTATACTTCTTGGTATCTACTTTATATGAAAGTGTACTGGGATTGAATATTAAGCTGAAAATGACCTACTGAATCAAGCAGCCCGAAATTGTATCTGAAATAGATTAAATCCCGTATGAAAGGATAGAGAAGAGCATGTATTTTAAGCTTATCTAGAATTAGTCTAAATAAGTAAGGTCAATTAAGAAAGACTTATGACCGGAACAAATAATATAAAAG
>CAYZUW010000520.1:0-2142 GCA_964481325.1 uncultured Saprospiraceae bacterium | reverse complement strand
GTCTATCATAAAAGTACTCGGCGTAGGAGGAGGAGGAAGCAATGCTGTACAACACATGTATGGTCAAGGAATAGTTGGCGTTGACTTTGCAATTTGCAATACGGATTCACAAGCTTTAGAGGCTAGTCCTGTGCCCACTAAATTGAGACTTGGACCGAATTTGACAGAAGGGAGAGGAGCAGGTTCCATTCCTGATGTTGGTAAAGAAGCATGTATCGAATCTGTTGAAGAGGTGAGGGCATTTTTGGCGGATAATACCAAGATGCTATTTATCACTGCCGGTATGGGTGGTGGTACTGGTACCGGAGCTGCTCCTATCATAGCAAAAATTTCTAAGGAAATGGGCATCCTTACAGTAGCTATTGTGACTTTGCCTTTTGCATTCGAAGGTCGCAGAAGATCTACACAAGGGCTTACTGGTTTAGAACAATTAAAGCAAAATGTAGATACCTTAGTTATCATTAGCAATGATAAATTACGTGCTATTTATGGCAACTTAACCTTAAGAGATGCATTTGGACACGCTGATAATATTTTGACCACTGCAGCCAAAGGTATAGCAGAAATAATTACTGTTGCAGGTTATGTAAATGTGGATTTTGAGGATGTCAATACAGTTATGAAAGACTCTGGTGTAGCTATCATGGGTACCGCTCGTGCCAAAGGAGAGCACCGTGCCAAAGAGGCTGTAGATAGAGCCTTGAATTCACCTTTATTGGAAGATAATAATATCAAAGGAGCACAACATATCTTAGTGAATATCGCATCTGGAACGACTGAAGTAACGATGGATGAAATTTCTGAGATTACTGAATTTGTGCAAGAAGAAGCAGGCTTTGGTACTGATTTGATCTGGGGTAACTGTTATGATGAATCACTCGAAGATGAAATTTCTGTCACCGTTATTGCCACAGGATTTGAGCGGAACAATATCGAAAAAACTTTTGGAGACACGAATAAGAAAGTCGTTGTACCTCTAGATGATGAAGATAGAAATGCTGATATAAAGAAAATTGCGATTGATTATACGGAAACTACGGAGAAATCAAATGTAGTTGAGTTTGACAATATTGCTGATAAAATGGAAATCATTAAAGAAAATTATGCAAAAGCGCAAACTCCTGAAGAAGCAAAAACTCCAGAAGATATTTTTGATTCTAATGCGGAACGAGCGCGTATAGAAAAAATTCGTGCGGAGAAAAATTTAGTAGATCATACGCCAGAGAAAATTAATCAACTAGAAAATGAGCCCGCTTATCTAAGACGTAACGTGAAGATAAAAGAGGATCAAGAGAAAAAAAAAGATAAAGAGATGTCCAATTGGACCGTTAAAGAAAATACAGGTAGAATTGAGTTGATAACCAACAATTCTTACTTGCATGACAATGTAGACTAGTACTTATTTGTGTAAGTATTAATGCTCCGCTATGTTGTAGTGAAAGATATTAAGATTAGTTCTCTTAATAGTTCGGAGTGTTTTAAAGGACCTGGGTATTTTACCTGGGTCTTTTTTTATTGTAAGGGTTTGGATGTTTTGGGGCCATCACATTCCCGATAAATCGAGATGTGACCGAGTCGTCCATTATATCCCTTTCCAAGAGACGCGATGAATCGGCGTCTCTACGCAAATCCACCCGCAGGATGCCATTTCCACCTCTTGTCCGTTTATGGCTCGCTAGCGCATCGCCAAATTATAAAGACCCCTAATTTTTTCAATGAATTACCTGATGTTGAAATAATCTTGTTTTATTAAGGGATAATCATTTCTATGAAAACTTACATTCTAACGACTTTTATGTGTATTTTTTGTTTTGGAATTTTAGCATAAGTAGAATATAATCAACAATTTATGTTGCTTTAAACTAATGCTTCATAGTTGATTGATAATCAGTACTTTATTTCAAATCACTTCCCAGTAAGCGGATAGTCACTTTTTATTTAATCATTGAGACTGGGTTCCAAAATAATTTTGAAAACCTTAGTCTAACCCATTATTTTAAACAAAAATTTTTGCTTTATTAATTTTTATAATATTTTTAAGCAAAATTGAAGTATGAGACTAACTTCGCTAATTCTTTTCACAATATCATTTTGTAATACTGGGTTTAATCAAACCATTAATAGTTTATTTCGCATTCAGAT
>CAYZUW010000519.1:0-2144 GCA_964481325.1 uncultured Saprospiraceae bacterium | reverse complement strand
AATTGCATTTAAAGGCTAAGAGAAGGAAAAAAGGTCTATATTCGATTGTCCAATCCTTCTAAGGTATTTGTCTTTATTTACCTTTGTATTCTCTTGATTCTCAGACTTTTGTTGCCCATCTGTTGCCCAATTAGCCTAACTAATTGATTGTCAATATTTATCACTTTTTGTATCGGAAAGTAAGTAAGCTTTTGAGAGGTAAAATTTATCAGTATCTTGAGTTGCAATATGGGAAATAATTATATTGTATATTTGTAGTATCTAAGTGCCTCACTAGACTTTAGCTCTTGTGTTTCACTATAAAAAAGTATTTAGCTCAATCGTAAAGATTGGGCTTTTTTATTTTCACTCCTCGCACTTCACTCTAATCTCTACTCTCCGATTCAGAGACTGATGTTTAGCGGTAGTCGCTTTTGGATAACGCATCTCATAGTTTCCGTAGCCTTTGAATTCTACTCGAGTGGAATCAATATTGTGTTCTATTAGATAATCATGTATCAACTTTGCCCTTCTTACGGAGAGGTCAAAATTCCATGAGTCTCTAGGAACAGGGGGGCTGTTAGGGTGATTGATATGGCCAGCTATTTCTATAGTAAGACTGTCGTTTATCTGAAGAAATCGAAGGACTTTTGGTAATTCAGGTAAGGAGATAGGAAGCAGCTCGGCTTTGTTCCCAACATAATATAGATTCCCAATATCTGCCTTTTCACAGGGTCTTGCGGGAGGTAGCGGAAAGTTCAAAATTGCCTTCTTTTTGCTAGATGTCTTAATCATTTTGGTATCAAAAAAATAGCCTTTGGAATAGACATCTACGCCTATCACTGTTTCATCCGGAACCAGCCTATTAAATTTTCCATTCGGTAATGTTGGAAATGAATCTCTAACCCGTTTAGTGTGGATAACAATATTGCCTTGAATAGGCTCTCCTGTTTCTTTATCCACCAAGGTGCCTGATAAGGTTGTCATTGGTATTTTTTCGTACAAATGAATACTTGCCCTTCTATTCAATTGCCTGCCTTCGTCAGATTTGTTTTCTGCTATTGGACGTCCCTCTCCCCAATGCGCAATAGCAATACGACTTTCTTCTGTGATACCATTTGCTAAAAGCCATGTCTTTACTTCATTCGCTCGATTAGCGGATAAGACTTGATTGGTTTCTATACTTCCAATAGAATCTGTATGCGCTTCAATATTAATGTAATAATCATTGCTTGCGTTTGCTTTATGTACCAAAGTCCTTAAGACCGTATCTGTATCCAGGTTTATGTCGAATTTTCCAGAGTCAAAAAATACATCTCCACGATACAGGACAAGAGTGGAGTCAAAAGCACTGTTTTGCGCGTATACATTTTGGTAGAAACCAAAAACGAACAACAAAATTGAGAGAAAAAATATGTCTTTACTTTTGATCAAAATACATTTGATTTTTTCAGAATTATATTTGATTTACAATGCACTAAATTATGATAAATAATGCCACTCTGTGAATAAAACGTCATTCCTATTTGAAGTGACAGATTTTTCCGTCTTTATTTAAAGATTTTTTATGAAGCACTGCAGCGTTTTATTAGTTTTTCTTATCTTCATTATGGAGCCCAAGCATTTATATTTCAGAGACCTTTCCCGAACCCGAGTCTAATATTTGTCAGAGTGAAAACATAAATTATAAGAAAACAACTACCAAACCTAACTATCACCCTATTCTTTTTGTGCTGCTCCATATTTAGTGTAGCACACACTTTAGACAGTGAAGCTCATTCTAAGTATGATAAAGTAGATTTAGAACTAACTCCAGTGGCAGATGCAGGAAGCATTACATTGACATGTATTTTAGCAGACACTATCATACTTGACGGCAGTAATTCTTCTATTGGGCCAGAGTTTGAATACTTGTGGACAAATTCAAATGGAGATACAATATCAACCGAAATAATTGCAACAGTATTTGAAATGGACGCTTACGTTCTCACTGTGACCAATACCCTTACTGGAGAAACGGCTTCTGATATAGTAGATTTTTTGGAAGCAAGAGATATAGCAATTATATCATTATTTTCTGAAGGCCCTTTAACTTGCTCGGCAGATACCATTAACACGTTGTTACTTACAGCTAAGAGTGAAAAAGCATGTGTAACGAGTTTTGA
>CAYZUW010000518.1:0-2174 GCA_964481325.1 uncultured Saprospiraceae bacterium | reverse complement strand
TACTATTTAACGATACGATTTACAACAACATTACTTTTGGGTTTAAGGACGTCACTAAGGAGCAAGTCATTAATGCCGCTAAGATCGCTAATGCCCATGAATTTATAATGGATAGTGAAAATGGTTACCAGACCAATATTGGGGATAGTGGTACTAAGCTGAGTGGGGGACAGCGACAGCGTTTAACTATAGCTCGAGCTATTTTGCGCGATCCTCCTATTCTCATTTTGGATGAAGCAACTTCATCCCTAGATTCAAAGTCTGAAAAACTGGTTCAACTTTCCATTCAGAAGGTTATGGAAAACCGGACAGCCATTATAATTGCCCATCGCTTAAGTACTATCCAGCATGCAGATGAAATTGTCGTTCTTAAAGAGGGAGAAATCATTGAGAAGGGGAGCCATGACTTTTTGATGCAAAATGCTGGAGATTATCAAAAATTAGTGAAAATGCAGCTATTCTAGGGTCTAATTACTTCAAATTGCCATTGATATCCAACTTTTCCCTTTTTTGGCTGTTAATTCTTTCTTAATTCAAAGAATCTTGCTTGAGAATATGTTAACTTTATCTGTTTCTAATTGCATACATAATTTTGTTTATGGATAAAATTTACTTTGCTTTCATTTTTGTTATATGTTTAGGCTTCTACTCTGTTGAAGCTCAAATAACTATATCTAATAGTTATTTCCCGAGTATAGGAGATACTATAAGTAATGTTAGCATTGTACCTGCCCCTGGTGAGATTCCAATTACTGCTGGAGGTGGGAATCAACTTTGGGATTTTAGTCAAGTAGAAACGAATGGTATCTCAAATACCGATGTGTACCTTGATGCATCTGGTTTAGATACCTTGAATGTTTTTCCAGAAGCCAATTTAGCATTATCGGGAAATGGGACTGGAATTACCTATTTCAGAAAAGACGATGCATCTTTCGAATTGCTAGGTTTTGTAGGTTTTGACCCTACAGGATTTGGGCTAAATCTAGTTACCTCTTTTGTCCCGCCTTTAATGGATAGGATCGCTCCTCTTGATTTTTTAGATTTAGGCACAAATAGCACTGCAGCAATTGTACCTTTTGCAGCAGATATATTACCAGGTGGTATTTTAGATAGTTTTCCTCTTGCACCAGATTCTATTCGTATCCTAGTCGAGCTCGATCAGGTTGATTTAGTGGATGCTTGGGGTACTGTGACCTTACCAGGAAATACTTCTTATGAAGTACTCCGTCAGAAGAGAGTACAAATGACTGACACAAGATTAGAAGTAAAGGTTCCTATATTAAATTGGTTAGACGTAACAGACCAGTTTGGGGCAGCTGCAGGTGGTTTCTTAGGGCTTGATACAATGGTGACAATGAGCTATTGGGCAGAAGGATTGAGTGAACCAGTAGCAGTCATCACGCTAGATGATGCAGAAGAAAACGTGACAGCCTTCACTTTTAGAAGCGAGGGAGTAATTACGGCTACAGAGCCTGTGACAAGATCAGGATTTGAAAATGTATATGCATACCCTAACCCAGCTATCAGCTATGCAAAGTTTGACTGCGTCAATTTGGAACCAGACTTTTATGACCTAAAGATTTATAATATTCTTGGTCTTGAAGCTTATACTGAACGAAACTTCATTTCTGGCAATAAAATGATAAAAGTAGACCTAAGTGAATTTAGAAAAGGGACCTACCTATACAGTTTAGTAGATACTACAGGTAAAGTGATTACTACTAAACGTCTTGTCGTTATCAGACCATAGAAAATATATTTAAGAAAAAACTGTTTTCCTAATGTAGGAGGGTATGTTTCGTGCCTATATTGTTATCGATGCTTGTTCGTTCATTCTTTGAGTAAATTCGCTTATTCATTGACTTTTTACAGCAGTATATTCGAAAGGACTCTAATCCAATCCAGAAGAAATTCAAAGACATACAACTGGTAGTAATCTTATAATTCTCACTAATTTATTTAAAATTGATGTTGGCCTGCTGCCTTTCAACTAAAAGATATTAGCAAGCTCTAGTTTGAAATCTGTCATTCTAGAAGGAATAATCAAACTAAAAATCATGTGGAAATGCGTGAGGGATAGAAAGGGCGACGACAGTAGGAGTCGGTCCCGATTTTTTCATCGGGACGGAAGCGATTTCTACGTTTAATCCAAATTATATAACAAAAAAAATTAT
>CAYZUW010000517.1:0-2194 GCA_964481325.1 uncultured Saprospiraceae bacterium | reverse complement strand
TTCTTGCGTCTTCTTGCGTCTGGCTTGCGTATGTGCTGCGTATGTGCTGCGTATGTGTGTGTTTTGGGCGTGCCCGCTGACATGCGCTGAAGAGCGCGCATGTCAGGGTCGAGCTATTCGTGACTCCGAGTTCTCTTCGGTCCTGCACCTGCCTGTCGGCGAGGTTTGGACGGCTCCTATCGTCGCCTCACTACTATCTCTCACGCAAAGGGGTGCATGTTATGATTTGGTTAATTCTATTTTTGTTAATGGGTGTATTTAGGATTTTTTGTAAATTACAACTACATAAATAGAAACTAAGATGAGACTACTGAAAATTTTATTTTTTGCATTGCTATTCGTAAACTTTAGTTGTTCAAATGATTGTGATGACAATGAAGATGTAACTATTAGAATAACAAACAATACTGCAGCTAGCAGACTAGCCGTTAAGTTACCCAACCTTTGTTGGAAGCAGATCGAACCAACAGATTATCTAGAGGTACGTGTAAGTAATTTCTCTCAGGGTTCTTTGTCCGCTTTTACGGCCTTTGATGATGAGGAAGCTTTCGGTTTGGCTCCTTTTTATGAAGCTAGAGTGGAGTGCGAAAACATTAATAATTTTGTCAATCCCCCACAAGAATCAGATAAAATCACCAATTTTATTTTCAACGCTAATAGCTGTATGAAGGGTGTTGACGTAAATATTTATGCCGAAAATAATGATGTCGAAGGTGTCGGTATTAGTTCAGTCTCTTTTAGGCAAGAGTAGTGTTATCGAATTTAAGGTTTACTTTAAATCGTTAGATTTAAACAACGCGCTAGGCTTGACGGAGGATTCATTGTAAGTGTCATTGTGACGCTGTGTTCGCTATGGTCTCGAAGTAAGGTCGAATTATTCTACTAAGTCAATACCCATTTAGTTTAAAGCTTTTTTTGTTGATACCGTCCCGCTGGGACTCCATTATCTATATTCTTTTTTTGGTAGGGTTTACACCCTACCCTTTAGGATGTCGCCCTTTCTGGGCTCTATTTCCTTCCGATTTTTCAAGTAATATTTTGCTTTAAATTTAATATTTGGTCAAGGCAAACTGGTAACAAATATAAGATTGACGTCTTTCTTTTATACAGAAAAATAGGGCGCCAGGATAGCTTACCGTACTATTTGTGGAAGATTTTATCCTTTCACTAAGCGTATATTGAAAAAAAATTAGTCTCTTTTTCCAACCATTCGATTTCTCATGCATCATTGTATTAGACGGCTTATTTTATTAACGATATTGTATAGAAACCAAAAGTGATACTTATGAAAAATATGAGATTGATTTTAACAAGTTTGTTGTGCTTATTATTCGTTATTGCTGGGATGGCGCAGGATGTTGCGAAAGCGAGCGTGGCTACTACTGCAAAAGAAGCACATACTTCATCTGATTTTGCTCATCCTGAACCTGAATCTGACAATGAGAATAAAGATCAGAAAGTGATAACGGGAGCCAAGATAAGCCTTGGTAAAAGCCGCGCGGTAGTCAATCGCGCTGCTGGTGAATTTTCAAATGAGTTTAGTTGGGAGGCTGGAATCTACTCTAGGTATAATATCAATCGTAAACTTTACTTCCAGCCAGAAGTGATTTATCACCAGCATAAATATTCGCGTGCTATAGATGTGAGCAACTTTGTCTACACGCATAACCAACTCCGAGGACAACTCTTAGGGGGAGTGGATCTGTTGGACTTGGGGATTTACTTCAATGCAGGTCTTTACTATGCTCATCAGATAGGAGGAAAGGTAGAGACTAATGATGGTAGCAATACAACAGAAGAAACCTTTTCTGATTTTCCTGAACGAAATGGCCAAACGGATCCCTTTAATACCACGGACTTCGGATATATATTAGGAGGGACGATTAGTTGTAATGGTGGGGGATTTGCTATGAGTGTTTTGTTTTCTCGCAGTTTTGATAGCGTACTCAATGATGGGTATCATGTAGGAGACGCTGCATTTGAAAATTTAAGTTTGCGCCATAGAAGCGTACACTTTGTCATTCAGAAAAAGTTTTAAAGAAGATAAAGGGCAAAAGAAATAGCAAAAAAGTCCCAAACTAATTTCTTTTGAGTATTATACAATATACTATATCCAAAGTAAGATGGTTTTGGGATTTTTAAAGGCTCATTCATGCAATAGAATTAGCCAAAAGACCCAAGCCGTTTTACATAG
>CAYZUW010000516.1:0-2204 GCA_964481325.1 uncultured Saprospiraceae bacterium | reverse complement strand
TTCTAATTTTGCGACTTTTTTTGAGTTTTGTTTCATCCAAATGATAGCCAAAATCACCAAGCCGATAGCAACAACTGCTGACATATATTGATGCAATAAAACATATCCAATAGCAAACAGACTTCCATAGCTTATAGTCAAGCCCATAATCCACTGCAAGAATGAGTTTAAAAATGAGTCGCCATCTTTCTTACCTTGTTTTCCTTGCCAGAAACCAATTGGGTTGGTTCGGTTTATAAATTTTTCTAGATGCTGACTATCTACTGGAGGTGTCAAAAGCGTAACGGTAATACAACCTATAATATTAAATAAAGTAACGCCTAATAGGGCGTAGGTTTCAAAATCTGCACTTGCGTCTTCTGGTTTTATGTAGGTTACAAAAATGGTGGCCACTAAGGCAGACACCATAGCGGCTATTTCTGTATATGCATTTGCTCGCCACCAAAACCATCTGATCAAATGCGCTACCCCTAAGCCTGAGGCGGCCGTTATAAAGAACTTCCAAGCATTTTGAATCGAATCAATTTGGCTTGATACAATAATAGCAATTATCAAAATCAAAAACACCATTATGCGACTAAATCGGATGAGTGATTTTTGACTCTTTTCTTCTTTTGAAAATCGGAGGTAAATATCGTTGACTAGATAGGAGGCTCCCCAATTCAAATGGGTATCAACAGTACTCATAAAAGCAGCCATCAAACTGGTAAAGGCTAAACCTAGTAAACCTGCTGGTAAAAGTAATTTCATCAGCAAGGGATAAGCCATCTCTCTATCACCTGCTATCGTTTCCGCATATTGAGGATAATTAAGACCTGGGTTATCTAGTGGAAATAAAATTAGAGATACTAGCGCTACGAGAATCCAAGGCCAAGTACGCAGCGCTACAAATCCAATAGAAAATAATAAAGTGCCACCACGTGCATCTTCTGGAGACTTGGCTGTATTTATACGTTGTGCAATATAGCCTGTGCCATCTGAATCATACCTTACCCACCACTGAATCAATATGTAAATCATAAAGAGTTGAAACGGAAGCATACTATTATCAAAACTTGGAACCAACTCTAGAATATGGCCTGCTTTTTCGGCTCCATATATTTCGTGCATGGAGGATATCATACCTGAGGTCCCTCCTACTGCTTGCACTGCATAGTATGCAAAGTAAATAGCACTGATCATCGCAATGGCAAACTGAAAAAGGTCCGTCAGAATCACTCCGCGGATTCCTCCAAGAGAACTATAAATTCCCACTAAGATAAGAAGCGCCATGATACTCAAGGTGGCATTGAGGTCATGTTTAAAAAGTAGAAAGCTAGGATAAATCGCTTCGATACTACTGAAAATATCTACGCCTAGAATCTGAGTCCAATCTATAAATGGTGTAGCAATTTTGACCGCCGCTGTAACTACCCAACCCAAAATAAAACAATTCAAAATGACACCGAAGAAAAAGGCTTTAAAGCCTCTCAAAAAAGCTGCTTGTGCGCCATCATATCTGAGCTCTATAAATTCTACATCTGTGAGCACTCCAGAGAAGTGCCAGCGCTTACTAAAAAAAATGGCTACGGTGATATATGTGGCCACCCAAGACCACCAAAACCAGTTTCCAGAAATGCCTTTATCTACTGTTATTCCTGTGATAGCCAAGGGCGTATCTGCTGCAAAGGTAGTTGCTATAATCGATATTCCAAGCCACCACCAAGGGATGGATCGGTCTGCAGAAAAATAAGATTTGAGACCTGTCTTGGCTTTTTTAGATACCCAAATTCCTATTAAAAAGATACTTACTAAGTAGGTTAAAAATATGGCCCAATCGATTGTTTTCATACCCCTAATGTAGATAAATATTTTGGGATAAAGTGAAGGCATTTTTTATTTGATAAATTTTCCTTTCACAAATAATATTTCCTGTTCTTAAAACCACTTTTTTTTGGACAAGCGATGTGCAACAGGGCTGACGAAGGAAGCAGTCCAAATTCGATTTTTTCTGATTGCTTTTTTGCAATCAGAAAAATCGAATGCAGGACCGACTGAATAAGGAGCTGTGGAACGTAGCGACCCCGACACAGATAGCCTGTGCTTTTTCTAGCACAGGCTATCTGTGTCGGGGATGGCCCCAAGTAAATATTATAATTTAGAAATTATTGATTATATTTAGGTTCAAAAAAAAATTAAAAATGAATCAAATCAGTCCCTTTTTA
>CAYZUW010000515.1:0-2205 GCA_964481325.1 uncultured Saprospiraceae bacterium | reverse complement strand
GTGCCTTTCAGAACACCGATGAAGACTTTAAGAGATATTTATGGTTGGAAAACCTGACGAGCGAGACGGTTGATACATTTTCTTATAGAAATCTTCCAATTTTAGATCCTCCTCAAATAATACAATATCCTCCTAATGAATTTGTTGCAACCACAATTAGTGCTTCAACATCAAATAAACCAGATAAATTTTATGTGATTTCAAGAGAAAATTTCAGGGAAGGAAGTACGACAACTACACATGAATTTCCGCAAAGTTTATTTTCTAAATTTCGTACAACTAGTTATTTGAATCAAGAAGATCGACGTTTTGTACAATCTTCTGTAAGCGATGAATTAGAATTGGTTTATACGAAGCCAAACTTTGATCACGAGCTTATCCAGAATTCCATGACAGATTTCGAAATAGTTTCCTCAGGTAATTTCGATTTCTATAGTGCTAATATGATTTACGAAAATGCTGAAGATGGATATGCAATTTCATGGATGGTATATGGTGTTAAACAGGATGCAATAAATTTTTCACTTCCCAAAATTGCTGAAAAAATATTAGCCGATCATCCTAATTTTAATCTAAATAATCTTGTTGTTTCTAGTTCTACATCTAATAAAATTAATGGCATTGAATCTTATGAGGATTTTATCTACACAATATTGGACCTACGTTCTGATCAAAGAAAGTTAATCACGTCAACCGAATCTGTCGAGAGATTTAATTAGGAATATTCTTTTGGAATCATTGAGTTAATTGGTAAAGATTTGTGTTGTTGGAAACAAATTGATTTCAAGAAAATTGGAGTAAAACCTTAAACTAAACAAACCGACTTCACATTCACAAATTCCATCATACCTTCCTTCGATAACTCCCTACCAAATCCACTTTGCTTCACACCACCAAAGGGTAGCCTAGGATCAGAACGTACAAAATCATTGATTGCAACGGCCCCCACTTCAAGCGCATGATTGGCTATGCGTTCTGCTTGTTTAATGTCTTTAGAGAATACAGCCGCCCCCAATCCAAATATAGAATCGTTCGCTACCTGTATAGCTTCTTCAGTATTCGCCACTTTGATGATACACACTACCGGCCCAAATATTTCATCATCATAGGCAGGTATGCCTTTGCGAACTTGACTGAGTAGGGTAGCAGGATAAAAAGCTCCCTTCCGTTTGGGTATTTTTCCTCCTATTTCTAGCTTGGCTCCTTTAGCAATACTTTCAGTGACTTGTTGATGGACCTCATCTCTTAAATCAAATCTCGCCATGGGTCCTAATTGAGTTTCTTTTTTCCGAGGGTCGCCGAGCTTGTATTTTTTGAGTTCAGACTTCACCAATTTTAAAAAGCGTTCATATACAGATGCTACTACGATAATACGTTTTGCACCTATGCAACTTTGCCCAGTATTGATCATTCTACTGGCGATAGATTTTTGAGCAGCCAATTTTAGATCCGCATCCTCTAGCACAAGGTAGGCGTCATTCCCTCCCAACTCTAATAAAGACTTTTTCAAATGCTTTCCCGCTAAGGCTGCAACCGCACTTCCAGCAGGGCCACTACCCGTTAAGCTCACAGCTTTCACTGCTTTATGAGCGATGACATTTTTTACTTTCTTGGATGAAATGAGTAGGGTAGTGAACACGCCATCAGGAAAGCCTGCTTCGGTAAAAATAGCTTCAATAGTCAAAGCACAAGCGGGTACATTCGAGGCATGTTTTAAGATAGCTGTATTACCTGCCATCAAAGTAGGAGCCGCAAATCGCATCACTTGCCAAAAAGGAAAATTCCAAGGCATCACCGCTAATATCACTCCTAAGGGCTGATAAGTTACATAGCTTTTTTGAGCCTCGGTTTTTATAGATTTATTTTTCAAAAAAGAAGATGCATTTTTAGCATAGTATGTACATACTTTAGCACACTTTTCTATCTCCGCCATGCCTGCTACTATCGGTTTCCCCATTTCTTCCGCCATGAGCAGGGCCAGTTCTTTTTTGTTTTTGAGGAGCAATGTCGCTACTTTCTGCATGCATTTTGATCTATGCTTCAGACTCGTATTCTTCCAAGACAAAAAAGCAACATCAGCATTTTGAATCTTCTCCTTTACCTGCTTGGCAGTAGGACATTCATATTCCTTTATAGCTTTGCCAGTATAGGGATTGGTACTTCTTATTATCATTCCTTATTTTAAAATTGTAATTTGGAATGAAG
>CAYZUW010000514.1:0-2242 GCA_964481325.1 uncultured Saprospiraceae bacterium | reverse complement strand
ATATAAATGCTATTGGAATTTTCTTTTTTCTCTTCTGATATTTACCATGACAATATTTTTTTAATTTCTTCTTATTAACCCTTTTGAGTTGTTTTTCTGATTCATAGTATTTAATTCTTAGACCTTCAAATTCGATTATAATATTGTAGTCAAACATGGAAAACTCTTCATCTATTGAAAGAGAATCATTCATTAACTCTACCTCTTTCATTTTTTCAAAATCAAAATTTGACTTAGCTTCTTCAATATCTTTAATAAGACCTCTATTATTGAATTTATGATAAACTCTAATTGTATCTGCTGCGTACTCTTTGACGAGAAGCTGAGTTATTTGGCCAATATCTTTTGAGGATTGACAAAACCCTTCGGTTGTAAAAAGAATCAATAAAATCAGACTGGCTATTTTCATCTATTTAAGTTCTTAGTTGGCTATAACTTGTTTATATAGTTAACTCCACTTTGTTTTGTTAACTATAAAATACAATATAGTGCTTTTATAGTGCAAAATATCATATTCTATTGACTTATAAATTCTCCCATTCATCTATAGGGCTTATCATTTTAGACATTTGATCTTTACTCAATTTTGTATATATCTCAGTGGTTTTGCTCGACTTATGACCAAGAGCCTCTTGAATATATCTTAGATTGATTTGTTTTTCAACCAAATGCGTTGCATAACTATGCCTTAAACTATGTAGCGTTATTCTCTTTCTAATTTTAGTTCGTCTAACTCCTTGAATTAATATACTTCGCAAACTGCTAGAACTATACTTGCCACCATCACTACCTTCAAATAAATACTCTTTAGGCTTAAATTTTTTGAAGTAAGCACGCAAAAGCCCCAACAAAGGTACAGGTAAAGGAATATCTCTATCTTTCGCCCCTTTAGAATTCTTTATCCGTATCATACCTCTACCAGAATCAATATCATTTAATTTCAAATTTAACACCTCCGATCGTCGCAAGCCACAAGAATAGACAGTCAGTATTAGGGCTTTGTGTTTTAGATTTTTATAACTACTTATTAGTTCTTTTACTTCATCAATCGATAATATATTGGGAAGGTATGTCCTAGCCCGTGGTCTTTCTACTTCTGAAATTTCAATATTCGAAATTTCAAGTTTTTCTAAAAATAATTTTAATGCGCTAATCCATATATTCTGTGCACTCCTACTTTTATCTTTCTTTAAAAACGCATCATGATTATACGCTCTTATGTCATTGATACTTATCTGTTCGATGGGTTTACTTTTATACCACATCAGAAAATAGAATACGCAGATTCGTACTGCTGTATAGTAGTCGTTGAATATCTTTTCTGTTCTAGATAATTCCTAAACTTTTTTAGCAACGCCACTTGACTAGCATTGGGCAGTTGCAAAGCTTCATCTTTCGTCTGAGGCCTATTTTTCAAACCAAACTCCTGCAGTCCTGCAATTTTGACTTCACAAGGAAATGCTAAACTATTAAAGGCATCAAAAGATTCTTGAGTATAAGGAATATGCCAGCCATTTAGGCTCCAACAAAACTTGATGCCAGGCATTGACTTAAATTTTTCAGAGAGCTGCTCATCAGATGTACAAAATATACCGATTCTGTTTTCCTTATCGTATATAATTTTCTCGAGTTTTATGCTTGTTTGCTCCAATTGGGTAGAATTCTAATTTATGAATCTAATTTTGTACCGTTAAAATAGATAGAATAATATTAAAAACATAAAAATAGATGTAGAATCAATAACTATTCTTCCTGCTGAATTAGCAAGCCATCCATCCCATACAGCAACTGAGGGGAAACAGTGAGGTTCTGTTGCAGCCTTCCCTCCTGAAGTATTCCCACCATTAACGAATGACGTTGCAACAATCTGTGTAGGAACAGTTACTCCATTTATCGTAAAAGATGTTTCTGCTTTACATTCTCCTTCATGTGGGTGGTCTGGCATAATATCAATTATTCCTGATGGTCTAATATTTGTACTAATTGATAACAAGGGATGAGGTAACCCATTTCCAAAAGTTCTTACAGCAATATTTTGAGGAATATTGTCCGATTGGTGGTCGAAAGAGTCAGCAATCGAGTTTCCAGGTTGAGTCATTGATTTTAAAACAGCAAATCAAAAGGCTAAAATTCTATCCTTTTTAATTATCTTGCTTTCCTATCAAATTTAAACCTATGCCTACCAAACAAGAAAAAAACGCCTACATCTTAGGAACTGAATTAGAAGAGTTAAACAGGCTCG
>CAYZUW010000513.1:0-2245 GCA_964481325.1 uncultured Saprospiraceae bacterium | reverse complement strand
TCAATTTTCAATGATCAATTTTCAATGATCAATTTTCAATGATCAATTTTCAATGATCAATTTTCAATGTCCATATCCAATTGGTCATTTGGGCTGCTCAGAAAAATAAATCGACCTGTAGTAAGTGTCTGATTGTTAGGTGGTTATAGGAGTTGTGTGAGCTTTTGTAACATTGTGGTTGTCAGTGATTTGAAATTTATTGCCGCAGCATTGATAGATAAACAATAATAAAATTGTAAATTGTATATAATCTATAAAACCTACTACATGAAAAACCTATTCCTTCCAAGTTTTTTTATTCTTGTTTATTTCTCTATTAGTGTTATTGGCTTACAAGCTCAAGATGCAGTAATGCAAGAGCTAGAAGAAATTGCGATCATAGATCAAAAAATCATGATGCCTATGCGAGACGGTATTCGCCTAGCTACAGATATTTATCGGCCTAAAACGGATGAAAAAGTTCCCATTATTTTTTCTCGAACACCCTATAATTTTAATTCGTGGGGAGATGGTAAGCAACAAACAAGAACAGCCCAAAGAGCTATGGAGGTTGTGAAACGAGGATATGCGTACGTTGTGCAAAATGAACGGGGGAGATACTTTTCAGAAGGAGAGTGGGATATTTTAGGCGTGCCATTGACAGATGCCTATGATGCCTTTTCATGGATGAAAGATCAATCTTGGTCTAAT
This sequence comes from uncultured Saprospiraceae bacterium, assembly GCA_964481325.1. Classification (GTDB taxonomy): domain Bacteria; phylum Bacteroidota; class Bacteroidia; order Chitinophagales; family Saprospiraceae; genus JALZVN01. Next base: position 1,555 of record CAYZUW010000513.1, on the reverse strand, counting down.
GGGAAAATTGGAACTATCGGTTGTTCATCTACTGCAGAATGGCAGATGGCTGCGGCTGCATTAGATCACCCATCTCATGCAGCCATGGTGCCGCAAGCCTACGGCGCTGGTGTGGGTAGAGTAGGCGATATCAATGAGCAAGGAAATTGGTATCGAGGCGGCGCGGAACAGATGTTGTTTTTTTCTTGGTTGTATGGAGTGGAGCATGACAAGTTTAAGCCGCGTATTCCAGCAGGTGCTACCCAAGAAGACCTTATTAGAATTTCTAGATTTTATGATTTAGCGCCTGAAAATCCAGAAGTAGATATGGCGGAAGCGCTGAAGCATTTACCGCTCCAAGATATTTTGAAAAACATCAATGGTAAGAATGAGATCTTTGATAAAATGATAAGACGAAAACCTAATGATAAGGCCTGGTTTGAAGGAGGGATCTATCATGATGACAAGGAAATTGGCGTCCCTAGTTTTTGGTTTAACTCTTGGTATGATGTGTCCATTACTCCCAACCTGGCATTGTTTAACCATGTTAGGAATAATTCGAAAGATCCTGCTATTAGAGATAATCAATACTTGGTGATTGCGCCTACCTTGCATTGTAGATTTACTAGAGCGACAGAAAATACGATTGTCGGCGAGCGCAGTGTGGGGGACGCTAGGCTAAATTATGACGAGCAAATTTATTCTTGGTTTGATATGTGGTTGAAAGGGATGAAGAATGATTTTAAAGATAAGACGCCAAGAGTACAATACTACACTATGGGCAGCAACAAATGGCAAGCAGCAGATACTTGGCCTCCTCAGAAAGCTAAAATGACTACTTATTATTTAGATAGTAAGGGAAATGCGAATAGCTCTAAGGGAGATGGGGTCCTAACTACTAAAAAAGTTAAAACTGGCAATCAAGATAGTTTCACTTACGATCCTATGGAACCTGTACCTTCTTATGGAGGTAATATTTGTTGTACTGGTAATGCAGTGCAGGGCGGTTCTTTTGATCAGCAAGAAATGGAAAAAAGAGAGGATATTTTGGTGTATACCACAACGCCTTTAGAAAAGGGTGTAGAAGTCTCTGGTTTTATAGAATCGATGCTTTATGTTTCTTCAGATGCTAAAGACACTGATTTTACGATCAAGTTGATTGATGTATATCCAGATGGAAAAGCGTATAACTTAGATGAAACTATACAGCGCGTGCGATATCGCGAAGGATATGACAAGGAAGTCTTTATGGAGAAAGACAAAGTCTATAAGGTGGAACTGACACCTATGTCCACTAGTAATTATTTTGAAAAAGGACATCGTATTCGCATAGAAATATCAAGCAGCAATTTTCCACGTTTCGCGAGAAATCTCAATACAGGAGGTAATAACTATGATGAGACGGAAGGCGTAGTGGCAAGAAATACTGTGCATCACTCAGCGGAGTACCCTTCTCAGATTAGGCTTCCGATGATAAAGTAGTGGTGTGCTCTTCTGTCTTTTTGACTTAGAATTTTAATTACTCAAGTTTCGGTAGTTCTTATATCGATATTTTAATTTTAAACGATTCTTTTTT
>CAYZUW010000512.1:0-2247 GCA_964481325.1 uncultured Saprospiraceae bacterium | reverse complement strand
CTATTGAGTCTACTCCGGAAAGTAGCGGATTGCAAAAAATGGGCAATTTTGGATGGAATTTTTTTTTCGAAATTCAGTGATGCCTGAGCATCAGTGGATTGAGAAAATGGAAAATATCGCCAAAAGAGTCATTTTGTGGTTTCGTAACTTTTCTGAACGGACTCACTATTAATTATTTCTTGCGAATTCAACTTGCTCTTGCAATTCGCTCATACGCTCTTCCCATAGATTTATGGATATCGCGTCATTGTGTAATGCGCTGGCCTCCATTGTAGCTTCTCTTATTTGGTTTCGCCAAGTCTCTAGTAACCCGTCTACATTAGATGGAGATAAAGGTCCATTTATAAACGTCTGTTTAGTTTGAGCATATTCATCCTTGTAGCACGCCCAAGTATTGGTGAGTTTATCACATGCGGCAGACCATTGCCCAATGCCAAGTAAACCAAATGGAAAAGGATTGCAATCGTTGCCTTGCTCTCCCCAATTATCAGCGATGGGAGTGACAGGATTGGTATTATTAATAATGTTTTCAAAAGCATGGTCAAGATCCCAGGGTATCAAATGTAATTTCTTTGCGTTGGGTTCTTCGTACCAAAAATAATTATGATTAGTGCAATTACCCGAGCAATACCAATGGAAAGGACCGTCATCATGTCTTATAGTTCTATCCACCACAGCATACGAAATAACCTCGTCTAAATTCATATTGGATTCTACGATATTCCTAGCTTGTGCTATGCTTGCATCTGCTATAGATTGACCAAATTCTCTAATAAAGTCTACGTTTGGATTATCATCTTCATTGGTTTTCAATGCATCCTTATACTCTTGCACACTATAAGGTTCGCCCAGCATACTTAAAGGCCAAATCTCTTTGTAGAGATTGCCCTCGTCATCATCAAAATTATGCTTGACAAAACGATTATCAATTTGTTCTACTAGGGCAAATAAACCCACATAGGTACCATTTATTACAAGCTTTGCATGCACTGCTCTAGGAGTAGGTACGCCCATGGCTCCAAACAAATAATACCCCAGCCTTTCACGCATTTGGGAAGGGTCGTTATTCATAGAATGGAACTGTAATTTCTTAAGCTCGAAAAATTTATCTTCCCTTCCTTCCCAATTTATCTTAACCTTCATGGAAAGTTTTGTGCAAGTTTTAAACCCAGATGGATCAAAGGGGTTGCTACCAGATAAGCAGCCAACAAATGCACCAATAGACCCCTTATATCTAACACCAACTGGGCTTATGGTGTCTCCTTCAAAAATTAATGCCCCTTCAACAAACTCTTCTGCTGCAGGGTCTTGATCTAAAATCGCAAGCGCAGATTCTGAGATATTCAATTGAAATGTATGTAGCTTGTTTTGATCGAAGATATACTCAGAGTCTCCTTCTAAATAACTTTCCTTTTCAGATGGTTCTACAGCTGGGTCATCGACTTCTTCCAAATCTTCTACATCTACAACAAGTACGTCATCATCATCTCTGTTAGCACATGTTGATAGTAAAGAAAATATAACTAGAAAGATAAATACGCGAGTAAGCATAGTTGGCAGATTTGATTCTATTTACTTAGATACTATAAAGGGCACCTCTATCAACCTCATTCATAGGCTAAAAACAAAATTCTAATGGAATTTTTTAAAATTTAATTACTGATTTACTTCGTTATTCCTCAGTCATTTAGCTAAGGCTAAATTCCCTCAGTCTTGCCTTCCCGACGAAATGTCGGGACAGGTAGTCTATCAGTATTAAATTTGATTTTATCTCAATTCAGAGGTTAATAGATGTACCCAAAAGTAACTATTGAGTCTTCCCTGAGAAAGAAATTTTAAGTTTCCATGCGTTTTCGAAGTGGCTCATATCGTAAATATAACCAATCCATCTCAAATTATTAAAATATTTGAGCGATGACTATATATTTACTCAAAATACAGAATCTATGCAGCTCAAGTACATTTTATTTCCTACCTCTTCTTGATACTTATGAGCCATAAGACACACGATGATCTAAGTTATCTCTAGTATTAAAAGATTCAGGCCTTTTAATTTTATAAATGAAATCCGCCACCACGTCCAAATTTTTGTGCCCTGGTTTGATTTCAAAAGACTCAATAATATTAATAAAGTTTAGATACTCAAAATCCATTTGTCTAATAGATTCAATTTGATTCATCCCCCACTCACTACTTAAAAAGAAAGGCTTTTTACCTTTATAATTTTTCAAACTATTAAGATTAAAT
>CAYZUW010000511.1:0-2277 GCA_964481325.1 uncultured Saprospiraceae bacterium | reverse complement strand
AAATTGCAATTATGATGCCAAAAACGTCATTTTGTGTTTTTTGGGTGAGAAAAAGGTCATAATTTTTGAAGAAGCGGGGTTTAAAGGAATGATGAATTATAAATGATAAATTCAGCGCATAGGTGCATATAGGGACACAAAAGAATTATGAATGATGAATTATAAATTATGAATTCAGCGCATACCCGTACATAGGGACACGAAAGACGTGTGGCAGAACTGTATTTATATTGGCATTGGTGTAGGGACACGATGCTTCGTGTCCTCGCATGTGCCATATGAAAACAGTCAGGGCGGAGGCGCCAGCCGAAGCATAGAGCACGGAGTGCGTCAGGACAAACGGTGGAAGTGGTACACCCTTTTCGTGGCGGTGGCGTAGGGACACGATGCTTTGTGTCCATTCATGCGCAGGCGTGGGTGTAGGAACGGACGACGAGGTCACGTCCCGTTTTCCGGGATCGTGATGGCCCCAAAATAAAATAGCTCCGAAAACATGATGGTTCTAAATATCAATTTGTCACCATTTTTAATAAAACATCCCGCCAAATTGGTTTTATATTTAATCTTTTACCCTATCTCCCTAGGTTCGAAGGCATCAATGAGGTGTTTTACATGAAATCGTTGATCTGTTTCTTTTACAATTGAAATGACATCAAAGCGAAAGGCCCACTCATGGTCGTGTATGTGCATATATGCTGTAGCTGCGGACACTAGCAAATCTTGCTTGCGGAGGGTAACTGCATCCTCAGGTTCATTTAGATATATATAGCTACGGGTTTTGACCTCGACGAATACGAGTGTATCTCCATCTTTAGCAACCAGGTCAATTTCTGCTTTTTTATAGCGCCAATTGGTATGCAATATAGTATAACCTTGATCTTCTAGTTGCTCCAATGCAATGCCCTCTCCCCTATTTCCTAATTTGATGTGTGATGCCATGTGAAGGTTGTTGATTTGTGTATTTGTGTATTTGTGTATTTGTGTTTAAACAGATTATCGAATTAACAGATTACCGAATTAACAGATTACCGAATTAACACTTCCTACTATATAGACGCCCGGCTTTTCCATATTCCATAAAAAAGCTGCACATTTGTAAAAATAAAATTTAGACATGCGAAATATCAACCCAACTACGACGGAGGCTTGGAAAAAACTCGAAGCTCACTTTGAAGAGATTAAAAGTCAGCATATGCGTGACATGTTTGCTGCGGATACAAAGCGCTTTGACAAGATGCATATAGAATGGAAGGACCTTTTAGTAGACTTTTCTAAAAATAGGATAAATGAAACTACTATTACGCATTTGGTAAGTTTAGCAGAGGAATGTGGTCTTAAAGAAAATATTGAAGAGATGTTTGCTGGTCAAGTTATCAACCAAACAGAGAAACGTTCAGTATTACATGTAGCCTTGCGTGATTTTAGCCGCGATGAAATATTGGTGGATGGAGAAAATGTGACCCCAAAAGTGCGTGCTGTCTTAGATCAGATTAAAGGTTTTTGTGAGCAACTACATAATGGACAGTGGCGTGGGTATGAAGGGGATTCTATCACGGATATAGTGAATATTGGTATTGGAGGTTCAGACTTAGGAGTCGCTTTTGCTTCTGAGTCATTGACAGCATATCATCAGCCAGGTATGCGCGCGCATTATGTATCTAATGTGGATGGAAGTGATATTGCTGAGGTGTTGAAGAAGGTGAAGCCTGAGCGTACTTTGTTTGTGATTGCATCAAAAACATTTACGACCCAAGAGACGATGACGAATGCACGTACTGCTCGACAGTGGTTTATAGATGCTGCCGAAAATGAAGCACATATTGCCAAGCATTTTGTTGCAGTCAGTACCAATGCCAAGTCCGTGAAGGAGTTCGGTATAGATCCTCAAAACATGTTTACTTTTTGGAACTGGGTGGGTGGAAGATTTTCCTTATCTAGTGCGATAGGCTTATCACTAGCCTGCACAGCAGGCTATGCACATTTTGAAGATATGCTACGAGGAATGCATGACATGGATATGCATTTTAAGAATACCCCTTTTGATAAAAATATCCCAGTATTATTGGCCTTGATTAGCATTTGGTATACTAATTTCTTTGAGGCGCACTCAGAGGCGATTCTTCCTTATGATCAATATATGGATAAGCTTGCTAGTTTTTTACAGCAAGGATTCATGGAAAGCAATGGAAAATCTGTAGATAGAAATGGGGAGCGTGTTGGATACGAAACGGGCCAAATTCTATGGGGTGCTGCAGGTACCAATGGGCAGCATTCTTT
>CAYZUW010000510.1:0-2283 GCA_964481325.1 uncultured Saprospiraceae bacterium | reverse complement strand
CAGGAGATAGTGCGCAGCACCGAGGCGAATGCCGAGTCCCGGACATAGCGACCTCGATGACACCCTCTTTGGTGGAAAGAGAGGTAGGCCCCCAGCCTTCACTATCGATACGTCTGGCAGGCAAAAAATAATTACCTTAAAGGCTAAAAAAAGAGAATAGGATATGAATTTATCAAAACAAATCGCGACGCATATTCGGACTTTGTACTTAGGAAAGAATTGGACTGCGTCTTCTTTTAAAGATCAGCTCAACGAAGTGAATTGGGAGATGGCTTCGCGTAAGGTGGGTGACTTAAACACCATTGCTACTTTGGTGTATCACACGCAGTACTATATCCGCGTGCAAATGCCGGTACTGAATGGGGAGCCGCTTGTAGCTTCGGATAAGAAGAGTTTTGAACATCCAGAAATCACGAATGAGGAGCAATGGCAGGCGCTACTTTCGCAGGTTTGGGAAGAGGTGGAAGCTTATGCTGCAAAAATCGAGGCGCTTCCCGAGGATGTTTGGGAGAAAGATTTTGCGGGTGAAAAGTATGGGTCTTATTATCGAAATATTCAAGGGGTCATAGAGCATAGTCATTATCATTTGGGTCAGGTTGCGCTGTTGCGCAAAATGATGAATTATGAATGATAAATTATGAATTTTGAGAGGCACGAATGAGACGCGGACTGAGACGCGATAAATCGCGTCTATACAAGATCACGTCTATACACGCGTGAACTACTAAAAAAGGCTTCCTGCATATTTGCAAGAAGCCTTTTGTATTTTGAGAAGTGGGTGCGGGATTTACTCCGTAATCACTTCGAAGTCTAAGTCTGTAACAACCTCTGCGTGCAAGCTTAAAGTTGCTTTGTATTCACCAAGATTCTTAACCTCATCTTTGAGTTCAATCTTCTTACGAGAGATATCCATGTCAAACTGATCTTTGATAGCTTGAGAAATTTGGATGTTGGTAACGGAACCAAAAATCTTTCCGCTTGTTCCTGCCTTTGCAACAATCTTAAGCTTCTTACCTTCAAGGTCTTTAGCCATCTGCTGGAATGTACCCACCATCTTAGATTCTTTAGCTGCTTGTCTTCTTCGTAAATCTTCTAATCTACGCAAGTTGGTATCATTAGCGATTAGTGCTAATCCCTGCGGAATAAGAAAGTTTCTTCCGTAGCCGTTTTTGACAGTAACTACATCGTACTGCTCGCCTACTTTTTCTAAATTTTTTAATAATATAATATCCATGATTAATTCTGAATTTTGAGAGCGAGAAAATTATTTGAGTAAATCTGTTACGTATGGTAGGTATGCTAAGTGTCTAGCACGCTTTACCGCTACGGCAACTTTTCTTTGGTACTTCAATGAGTTACCTGTGATTCTTCTAGGAAGGATCTTTCCTTGCTCGTTGATAAATTGGATAAGGAAGTCAGCGTCTTTGTAATCAATATGCTTGATGCCGAACTTTCTAAATCTACAGTATTTCTTTTTCTTATTTCCAATCTTAGGATTGCTTAAGAATTTTATATCATCTCTTGATGCCATTGTCTTTTAATTTTTTTGATTTACGAAATTTACTCTTCTTCAGCGGTAGCTATGTCAGCTGCTTTAGTAACTACTGATTCTGCAACTACGCTTTCCACCTTAGGGGCTGGCGTTACTTTTTTCATAGTAGGTGCTGATTTACCTTTTGACCCTGCTGGTTCTACATACTTGGTTTTAGCTGCTTTTGCTTTCGCTTCTGCTGCTTTTGCCTTTTCGATAGTACGTTTGGCTTTTCCGATCTTACCTGCACGCTTGTCCTCGTTGTACTGGATAGCATACTTGTCTAGGTGAATCACTAAAAATCTCATAATACGCTCATCTCTGCGTAATGCTAGCTCCAACTTTGCGTTTAGCTCATTAGAATCGGTGGTGTACTCCACGCAATAATAAATCCCTGATGATCTCTTATTGATAGTGTAGGCCAACTGTCTAAGACCCATCTCCTCCGTATGAACGATTTTGGCGCCTTCCTCAGTGATGAGGTCCTGGTAGATAGAAGCGGTTGATTTGATTTCATCAGTAGACAAGACAGGGTCTACGATGAATGTTACTTCGTAATGTCTCATTGAATAGATTTAGGTGTCTGCAGTAAAAAGCCTTTTGGGCTCAAATTTTCCCCGAGACTGTTGGAAAAAACTATGGTCTAAGGCAAACACGGTTAATAAAATATGTAATCAAATGAATCTATTGTATCCATTTGCGGCTGCAAAGATACATATTCTGTATTAAAAAGAAAGGGTAGGTATAAAAAT
>CAYZUW010000509.1:0-2294 GCA_964481325.1 uncultured Saprospiraceae bacterium | reverse complement strand
AACCCACACAAAACTCTATTCTGACGAATTGTAGAATGGAGGAGATGAGATGTAAGTATCAAGCAAAAAGGGGCCAATTTCATCCTTAGAAGTCATAAGTAAGCTAAAGACTGTGGAGGAACCGATATGTCTATAATCAATATGTATCTCTTTCTGGATTAGCTAACCATATTAACATTCTGTAGAAAAGCCATCACAAGGGATAGGATGAGTAAAGCAAGAAGTAAGTTTCATCATGGTAAAGCTGGCATGATATGACTTAACCTCGCAAGGCGTAATCATATAGAAAATTTATGAATGATGAGGAGGTACACTAAAATCCTAAGTGCCGAACATTCTGCCTCTCTGCAATAGGTGTCGGTGATAAAAACATGAATGGCTATATATCATATAAAATGCGTAAATTCCTTCTAGCAAAAACTAATGAGCCTGAGTACAAACGTTTATTAAACGTTTAGCCAAATTTAAACGTTTGTACTACGTTTACAAGCGGATATATAGGTAATTATCTGACTATCAATTGTTTGTAAATTAGTAAGTTAGTGTACTTAATAAGGCATGTGTGTACATATATCGTTGTTATATGGCATATCACAGCATCTCTGCAACTACCCAACCTCGAAAGAATAAAACGTTTTTATGTTAAACAGAATAAGGATATAAATGATGGAACAAGTACACATTTGGTTAGGTAACTTTGTGTCTGCAGACCGTTTACAGCAATATATGGATGAACGTAGCGAGTATTATTCGGAAGAAAACGAAGACAAAGACAATATTGCATTGAATGAATTCATTGCCGATCAAAACGCAACCTATTTTGATCACGACTTTATTGAGTCTTTTTATAATCCAAGGCGTACTATAAAATCTCTTTTGTCCACCTGCTCTTTCTCTGAATCCTTTGCCCGTCCTGCGGCCAAAAAAGCTTCAGAGTTAAATCTAGTAAAACCAAATGCTGTCATTATTTTAGGTGCAAGTCAAATAAATAATCCCATTTCTGCAAAAGGAGATGGATACGAGTTAGTCTATATCGGAAAGTTCGATGGAAATAATAAGGGAGCTACACCAAATGGATCACAAAAATATAATTTAGATTTAAGCTCTCGAAATCTGACGTCGATTCCAGATTATGTGTTTGAACAAACAGATCTTGAATTGTTGAATTTAGCGAACAATCAAATAACAGAATTGCCGAAAACTCTATCAAATTTAATAAATCTAGAAGTATTGATAATTTCAAATAATCAAATAAAGAAGTTACCCAAATTTTTTAGTCGTCTAAAGAATCTTGAAGTAATACAAGCCAGTAATAATTTAATAGATGAGATACACGAGGATATTGTAGCACTTCAAAGGCTTCATATGATCAATCTGACTAATAATAGATTGAAGAGCATTCCGAATAATATTGGAGATTTGATTTCAATTGAAACCTTGATTCTTAAGAATAATCTAATTGAAAAACTTCCAGATTCTATCCTGCATTTGGTAAACCTCAGACAATTAACGTTATCTAGCAATAAAATAAAAGAACTTCCAATTAATAGTGGCTTTTTTGATAAAATACGATATTTCAATATTGATGATAATGATTTGACTTTTAAAACCTAACTCAAGTCAAAACAGCTATAGATACTCCTTCTGTAGAACTGATTGGTCAGTAACAAAGGTAGAGCCTAAGCTAAAAATCTAGAAGGAAATGCTATGAAAAAGAAACTGTTAGAATTATTTGAATATTATGAATAAATACGCCATATAACAAGCGATGAGGATGATCATAGGCTACGCCTACGCCACCTATCGCCACTACGTTATACTGAATATAATGAAAGGAACATTGATATATAAATCAGATCAATCGAAATTAGAGATATACAGATCTAATGATCAGATAACTGTATCTGGGAAAGGTAAAAATGAGATTCTCCGAACTTTTGATTTGGAAAGAGTCTGTCGTGAAATATCATATTCAAATGAACAAAAGAATATGTATAGATTCATGTTTTTTCTTGTAATAGCTCTTATCTCATATGAACTCTACAAATACTTCTTTCAAAGTGACCCCATCACTTGGCAAGATATAGCTGCAGTGGCAATTATAATTGCAATGAGCGCTTTAACATATTTTACCAACGATGGCTTCAATGGATGGTTAAAGTTTCGAGATAATCAAAAAGAGCAATTAACTATTAGTAAGGAGGAATTTGACGAGCTGACCAACGTTTTAATAAATCAATTTAAAAATGAAGTATCTTGAAAAACATCTCCTCAGAAAGAGAACGTATATAGTT
>CAYZUW010000508.1:0-2302 GCA_964481325.1 uncultured Saprospiraceae bacterium | reverse complement strand
AGGATGGATAGGAGCAGCTGTCCCAAATTTTTGAAATAATTTCATTCCAGAAGCCTTTTGCAAATCTCTGTTCTGTTGATTTGATTTAGAATAACGTGACCCTATCATAGTTTTTATTTTTGATTAATTTAATTTAAGACTAAATTGCATATATCGCAAAAATATTCAAAAAAGAAAGGTAAAGGTTCGATTAAGGATAACATATGTATATTTGACCCAAAATTGATAAGTGGTAAAAAAAATCACCCCACCTTTGATCGGAAAAGGACTTTATATAACTAGTTTACTTGCACCTGGTTGGACTGGAAGAAAAACTTTACAATTATTCTGTACTCCTCGAAAAGGAAAAATTCGCCCGAGGGAAGCTAATTTTCTGAGTAAGGCAGAAGAAATGGAGACCTATGAGACAAAACATGGGACCATTCAATACTATATTTGGAACAAGAGCGGTACTAAAACGATATTACTGATGCACGGTTGGGAGTCAAATGCGTCTCGTTGGCGTTCGCTCATAAAAGCACTGTCAGATACCAATTTTCGCATTGTCGCCATAGATGCCCCAGGCCATGGAGCTTCTAGTAATGAGACCTTCGATATGTTACAATATATAGCGGCTATTGATCAAGCAGTAAAAAGCTTCGAAGTAGACACTTTGATTGGGCACTCAGTAGGAGGAGCTTCTATTTGTTTTTATTTATCTAGATACAATGCCCCAGTATTTGATCATCTTATTTTGCTTGGTTCACCTGCGAAGTTGAGCCAAATGACGGAGAATTATTTTGATATACTAAAATTACCTAACAGACTAAAGCGTTTATTTAATATTCACTTTGAACGAAAGTTTGAACTTACAGTAGGGGATATATCTGTATCTAAAATGATTAAAAATGTACAAATACCGACTCTTATTATACACGACAAAAAAGACGAGGTGATAAATGTTAAAGATGCAAAAGTGTATGAACACTTGTTTACTAATTCCAGCTTGCAAATAACAGATGGATACGGTCACGGCCTCCAAAATAAGGCTGTGTTTTATAAAATAAAGTCTTATTTGAAAGCAATTGATAATTAACTAAGCCTTATTATGAAAAGTCTACTTCTACTTCTGATTTCAGTTTGTCTTTTGACGGCTTGTAGCCAAGAAAAAACAAGTAAGGCCGCTGAGCCCTTGAAAATGGAAGGGGCACAAAATTCAATCAAGGGGTCATTTATTACATTATTAGGAACCATGCAAGATGGAGGACAACCGCATATAGGATGTTCTAGAAAATGTTGTAAGGATTTATTTTTGCAGCCGGATGTGAATAAACAAGTTATATCTTTAGGGCTATACGATGATTCTAATAATAAGAAGTACCTCTTTGAGGCCACTCCTGATATTGGTAGACAAATGAAATATCTAGAAAGACTTGGGGAGAAGAAGGATTCTAAGATGGTAGATGGTATTTTTTTAACACACGCACACATTGGACATTATGCAGGTTTGATGTTTTTGGGTAAAGAAGCAATGGGGGCAGACAATGTACCTGTATATGCCATGCCACGAATGAAAGAATTTATTGAAACCAATGGGCCTTGGAGTCAATTGATAAGCGAAGGGAATATAGAACTCCAAGATTTGCAGCATGAGCAGGAAGTGGCACTTTCGAAAGACATCAAAATCACACCCATACGCGTGCCTCATCGAGACGAATTTTCAGAAACCGTAGCATACAGAATCAAAGGCCCTAAAAAATCAGCCTTATTTATGCCGGACATTGATAAATGGGAAAAGTGGGATAAAGATATTATTGAAGAAATTACTAAAGTAGACTACGCATTTTTAGATGCTTCTTTCTATAGTGGTAAGGAATTAAACAATAGAGACATGAGCGAAATACCACACCCCTTTGTTTTGGAAAGTTTAGAAAAATTTAAGATGCTCGACGAGAATGAGAAAAGTAAAATTGTATTTATACACACCAATCACACCAACCCCATCGCCAATCCTAATAGTTTAGAGACTAAGAATGTTTTAGAGTTGGGATTTCGAATAGGGAGAATATATGATGTTTTTGAATTGTAGACCATAATTTGGCAGACTATTTTCTTAATTTAATTGGTGTTCTTCTTAATAAAAATTAGATTACATCGTTTATTATTAGAAGTAGTTGGTTTAATATAGAATCTTGAAAATACCAAATGAGATAATAATTTTTAATTTTAGAATTCTGTATTTTGGATAAACCATTGCAACCATATCAAGGGAGATTAGGAATCCATAGGGCAAGTCATTTGTTACGAAGAACAAGCTATAATC
>CAYZUW010000507.1:0-2321 GCA_964481325.1 uncultured Saprospiraceae bacterium | reverse complement strand
GTATCAATGTGGTAGATATCATGAACAAATTATATAAAAGTGAACCTGTATAGTGAGTAAAGAAAAATTAAATGTTGGGATTGTTGGTTGTGGTTTTGTAGTAGACTACTACATGGATACCATATTCAACTATAAGCAGCTAAATCTAGTAGGCGTAACGGATATCATCAACGAACGATCCGACAAGGTCAGCGAGCATTACAAAGTGCCTGCCTTCAAAAGCGCCAAAGAGCTGATTGAAAAAACCAATCTCGACATACTTATTAACCTCACCGATCCCCATAATCACTTTGAAGTTACCAAACTCGCATTCGAAAACGGCATCCACGTATATTCGGAAAAGCCAATCACCATGGACATCGAAGAAATTCGAAACCTATATAAAACAGCCGAAGAAAAAAACCTCTACCTCAGCACAGCGCCTTGCAATTTGTTAAGCCCTGTCGCGCAAACTTTACTAAAAGCCGTAAAAGAAGGAAAAATTGGACAAGCACGGGTCGCTTATGCAGAGATGGATGATGGCCCTGTTCATTTGATGAACCCAGAAAGATGGAAGTCTAAAATGGGCGTTTCTTGGCCAATCAAAGACGAGTTTGAAGTAGGATGTACATTAGAACACATCGGCTACGTAAGCAGTTGGTTGATAGCTATGTTCGGCAAAGTGAAAGAAATTACAGCATTCTCGGACTGCTTAGATTCGCACAAATGTGCTGACCTCATTGATCCTATAGATTCCCCAGATTTTTCTATCGCTATTCTAAAGCACGAATCTGGCGTAGTCAGTAGAGTCACCAGTGGCATCATGGCGCCCAAGAATAGAAGCCTACAAGTTGTTGGAGACAAAGGCGTACTCAGTGTAGAGGACACCTGGGACAATTACTGCCCCGTAAAATTTGAAGAATATACCTCGCTCAAATTGAAAGCGAAGCGTAAAACATATATTTCTAAAAACCCACTTCTCAGATTGGTTTTTGGTCTTAGAAAAAAGACCATCACGCCTACCAAGAGAAAAAAATCTTTGAATCCTTTCCACAACAATATGGAAATGGACTTCTGCTTAGGCATCGCCAATTTAGCAGACGCCATCCTCAGCAATACACAGCCTACTTTCGATAACGAATTCTCTTTCCACATCAATGAAGTAAGCTTGCACACACAGTACGCTTTAAACAAAGCAGCTGTAAAGTTGAGCGATGGCATCAAGTCTAACAAAATCAATATCTCGTAATCTTTTTTGCAATTATTCTGATCTAAAATAACAACTTACATTAAACTTGTAAAAATTTGGGTGTGCCCCTGACATTTGCAGAAAAAGCAAATGCCAGGGTCGGATCGGCCGCTAGTCCGCTTCACCCCCGTCCCGACATTCCGCTACACTCCAGTCGTGACCGCTTCCCTATCGGTCGTGTAGATAACATCCGTCACATAAATTAGCACAAAACAATGCAATTTTCTGTTTTAGAGCAACTCACAAAAGGATACAAGGATTTTAAATTACTGTAGATTATGAATGATAAAAGCTTTTGGCAATGAAATTATCTCTAGTAAATTTCAACTTATATATTAAAATATATCACCATATATAGTATCCTGTTCTATATCCTTAAGATCTCTTAAACTTTCCAAATACTTAACTTGTTCTTCATTAAGACTAAATCACATAAAAATGAAATATTTAATTCCAAGCATTATTTTAGTAATTACAGCCGTATTATTCCTCAGCTGTACCTCTAAAACTTCCTCTGTAGACACGAAAGCTGCTAAAGCAGTAAAGGTTATAAATAAACCATCACTTGAAGGTAAAGCAAAAGCGTATTTCGCCTCAGGATGCTTTTGGTGTGTAGAAGCCGTATATGAAAGCGTAAGAGGAGTAGACGAATCTCTATCTGGATACTCAGGAGGCCATACTAAAAATCCTACCTACGAAAGCTCAAACACAGGTAGAACTGGCCATGCTGAAGCCGTTGAAATACACTATGATCCAGATGTAGTAAGTTTTGCTACCCTAGTTGATGTTTACTTTGGTTCTCAAAACGTAACACAAGTAAACGGACAAGGCCCAGATAGAGGACCTCAGTACAGATCGATTATCTTCTACCAAAATGCAGAAGAAAAGAAAATCATCGACGATAAAATCGCCGCACTAAATAAAGAACTAGCACCAGACAAAGTAGCTGCCGAAGTTATGCAGTTTGAAAAATTTTGGATTGGCGAAGACTATCACCAAGACTTTGAAAAACTTCACCCAAATCAAAGTTATATCCGTGCAGTATCTATTCCTAGGTTAAAAAGATTTCAAGAGAAATTTCCTGAGTTGTTGA
>CAYZUW010000506.1:0-2327 GCA_964481325.1 uncultured Saprospiraceae bacterium | reverse complement strand
AAGAAGAAATGACAAAACAAACCATAAAAGCAATTTGGAACAACATAGCAATCACTATTGATTATGTTCCAAACTATTCAAATTCCGTGAAAGAGTTGACAGGGGAAACACTTTCTCATCTCGAAGTTAGAAGTGTCAATCAGCGAAAGCTTCCTATAACTGAAACAGGCTATCGTTCACATTTTACCTCAAAGAAGGAAGTCGATACCTTTGGTGGTGCAGAGCCTTATGTTTTAACATGGTTAAATCAAGAAGCACAAAGTAAAGAGTGGCAAGACTACATTTTATCGTCCCAGCAACTCACATTATTTTAACAGGAGCGTCCAAAGTGGATTGTAAATGTGAAGGTATTTGTACCTGTAAAGGAATTTCAGCCGAAGAGCTATTTGAATGGTTCGAAGAAGCGGAAGCCTATCATCAGGAAACTGTTGCAAAGCAAACGGGGCATCAATCAGATGATGCGTCAAATGTGGGAGCAGGGGACTTTAATGATACTCCTCCTGCACCAGAATTATTTTAAAAACATGGTAAAACTAATGAAGACAATAATTGGTGAAATAAGAAAAACACTTCGCAATAAATGGAGACGATATAGAAGGGTACTTTTTGCTGTCATTGTAATTTTCTTGATAGTGAATCTAATCGAATGTGTTCTGACTAAGTGATTGGATTTTACATTCTATTTTCATCAGCAAAGGAATAGTAGTCACCATCAGGTGATAAAATCAAATGATCCAAAACTGAAATATCCAGAATCTCACTTGCCTTTCTAAATTTTCGAGTAAGTTCAATATCTGCCTGACTTGGTTTTAAATTTCCGCTCGGATGGTTGTGCGCAAGTATAATTGAAGACGCTCGTCCTTTAAGTGCCGCTGCAAAAACTATCTTCAAATCAACGACTGTCCCTGATACTCCTCCTTTTGATATTGGACAGATTGCCATTGCTCGATTGGAACGGTCAAGCAATAGGACATTGAATTCTTCCAGTAGCCCAATTTGGTCACTCCAGTTAGATTCCAAAGTCCAATACGCATCTCTCGAAGATGTGATTTGTGGACGCTCTTTTGCTTTGGTTTTGGATTTATAAACTAATTTAATTTCAGAAACTTGTAGTGGAACTTTATAAGTCACGGGTGGTTAATTCCTCTTTAGATATACTCATGATGGGAAGAACCAACACAAAAAAGTGGTATGTGTCAATAGATATTACCGCTCAATATCCATATCCACATCATCCCGTCCTTTCTGAAATCCAATATCAGGATTATCCAAATCAAGGTCTTCAATATTGTCTGGCATATTCGGAGGAGGGGAGTCGAAGAAACTTTCATCCTTATATTGCTCTGCACCTTTGAGCATACCAAGCATGAATGGATTACTTTTATCAGATACTCCATTACGTAGCTTTTCAGCCAATTGGGGATTAAGCTTCTCCAAGAGATAACCAGCATTAAACCCTTTTTGAATTTCTTTATGTTGTTGTGCTTCGTCCATTAGAATGTGTCTTTTGCATGATTTTCTAAATATTGTAGGATGGAATCTCGGTCATATAAAATTAGTTTTCGGGTTGGTTGGGAGAATCGGATGCTTCCTTCGTCCCGAAGTTTTTGAAGGGTGGTTCGGGATGTTATTCGGAGTAATTGCATTGCTTCTTCATCGCTGATCCATTTGTCATGCTGAACATCAGATTTCTCTTTCATTCTATCCACAACCTCTTCGACCAGAGCGTAGAACGCTTCTGATTCAAGGCAAATGATGTTTAATTTACTTCCGAATTCTGACATTTTACAAAGATAAACAAATTCATTTTTATAGCTCTATTCTTTTATGAATGAATCACCCTTTTTACATTATGCAGCTAGCCATGTATACCAAGACTTTAAAAGAACGGTAACAAACATCCAATTAAAAAAAGTTTTAGCATAATTTGAAACAAGCTCATTCAATATTTATCACTCATTTTTTTTGCAATTTGATTGCATTTCTTTTTTACTTATCTTTACACCTTATGAAAATTGCAATCCGCATATTTACCATTTATATGTTTGCGCTATCACTCGCACCTTGCGGCGATGGTGGTAATGGTATTGTGGAAATAACCAAGCATTTCTTCGGAATTGAACATCAACATGTTTCAGACCATGACCAACATTCTAAAGGGTGTGGTGACGATAGCTGTACTCCGTTTTGTGTTTGTAGCTGTTGTTCAATAGCGTTAGATGTTCCAACCAAACTACCTTTTTTGGTTAAGCACCTGCCTCCAACACCTGCTAAGTTACCTATATCTTTTTCTAATTTTAACCCTATCTCTTTCCACCATTCTATTT
>CAYZUW010000505.1:0-2347 GCA_964481325.1 uncultured Saprospiraceae bacterium | reverse complement strand
AATCTATTTTAAGATTAAAATTACAGAATTAATAAATAGGGTTTAATTAACTATTAAGCGATGTAATAATGATAAAAGGTTTGGAAATTCTTCTTATTTAGGATCTGCCGATTCAAAAATTTTAATACAAATAATGACATTATTTTGAGTAAGTCGTCTTTATGTCGAGAGACTCTTAATACAATTAAATACCCTGTGTAAGTAGCTTGACTCCTAACAGTGAGATTTATACCTGTTTCCTATAGGATAGGAAACCAATTAAATGAAAACAACTTTGGATTTTTATGCCAAAGCATGGATTGCATGTTATATGCACTTTGGCTTTTATTGTATCGATTCTACTAGCTAATTTGACAAGAATTATTGTCTTTTTTGGAAGTTTAAATTCAATCATTAGTGATGCGATTGATTTTATTGATTTGTTTTTTTTACATATTGTCTCCTTTACTAGTTGGAGCACAGGTTGATACTGATTCATTAAAACAGATATGGTCTAGCGACTTACAACCTGACTCTACACGATATGGAGCAATCAATACTTATTACTTAAACTATACGTACAAAAAACCAGATTCCGCTTTTCATGTCGCAAAGTATCATTTGCAACTTGCCTCTGAAAGGAATGAAATAATAGAAATGGCAAAAGCGCTAAACGAGCAAGCGCTAATATATTATTTGAAAGGAAAGTATAATAAGGCAATGAGTACCTTGTTAGGATTAAATTAAAAGTTCTTGCCATTCCACAAAATCTCCATATTAGACCCCATTTATGTACCTTTACGCAACTGTAATTTAAGAAGATGGAATTGGAAATGCCTTTTTGGACGATGTGTCAAGAGTGTAAAGGGCTAGGTAAAAAATATCGCAGGCTACGTAAGAAATTACGACTTCGCCATCAAGAAGCATTAGCACAATACGAAAAAAATAATCGTCAAGGCGAAGCGCCAAATCGGCCAAAAGGTGCGCCATACGCATGTTTGGAATGTTCAGGCTCAGGTTTGACTGCTGCTAGTCAGTTTCTCGAACCAGATACGGGCAACTATCCCCACGTAGCTATTGTAGGTGGGGGTATAGGTGGGACGGCCTTGGCGGTAGCCTGCAGACATCGTGGAATTCCTTTTACACTCTATGAGCGAGATAGTAGCTTTGATTCTCGTTCACAAGGCTACGGGCTTACATTACAACAAGCAAGTAGAGAAATGGAGCGTTTTGGCCTCTTTTCCCTAGAGAAAGGATTGGTCTCGACACGACATTTGGTACATACACCAGATGGGAAAGTGATCGGAGAGTGGGGAATGAGAAAATGGATGCCATTTAAAAAGAAGCCTGCACCAAAACGCACAAATATTCATATCGCAAGACAATCTTTACGCCTTGCTATACTTCAGCAGCTTGGTGGACATGAACAAGTAGAATGGGGACACCAGTTAGTTGATTATAAAAATAATATAGATGGTCTTGAGCTTCACTTTGAAGTTGATGGAAAGATAATGACCAAACAAGCCGATATTCTAGTCGGAGCCGATGGCATAAGAAGTACGGTCAGAAAACTATCGATAGGAGAAGAATTGGCTCCCTTGCAATATCTAGGTTGTATAGTGATATTGGGTATCTGCCCCTTAAGTAATCTAAAAGATTTTGACAATCCATTGCTAGATTCCGCTACCGTATTCCAAACAGCCAATGGCAATGAGCGAATTTATATGATGCCATTCGACGTCGAATCCGTGATGTGGCAACTTAGTTTTCCCATACCTGAAGAAGAAGCTAAAACCTTGAGTGCTAAAGGACCTCAAGCGCTTAAGGAAGAAGCTTGTCGCAGAGTGCCTTGGCATGATCCAATTCCTCAAATTTTAGAAGCAACTAAAGCAGCTCAAATCTCTGGTTATCCAGTGTATGATCGAGCTTTGATAGAAGCAAATTGGTTAGAACAACATCAGCGAGTGACCTTGCTAGGCGACGCAGCACATCCTCTGAGTCCATTTAAAGGCCAAGGAGCAAATCAAGCCTTACTAGATGCTCTTGCTTTGGCTCGTGGGATTTCTATTGGATGCCGTCCATTATCCAATTGGAGAGATGTTGGGATTAGAATAAGCGTATTAAAGGAGTTCGAGGCAAAGATGATAGCTCGTACAAAATCAAAAGTAAAAGACTCCAGGGAGGCTGCAAGGTATTTACATTCTGATATTGTACTTATGGAGACGAATAAACCAAGAGGCAGTTTTCTTAAGGTAGAAGAAGAGTGAATCCCCTTAACACTTCATTGTATACTCAACGGAATATGGTTTGGGACAATTTATGCGAATTTATTTTGGTCAATATCAAGGCGATGAACGAAGTGGTGCGT
>CAYZUW010000504.1:0-2359 GCA_964481325.1 uncultured Saprospiraceae bacterium | reverse complement strand
AAATATAGGCTATCCAACTACAAAGATATCTTGCGGCTCTACAAGGGATATAGCAGAGAGCCCGACCCGCCGTTAGGTCGGGGTGGCCCCAAAAATATATTGTACATACTGAAATATTAAATCTCTATAAGATGCTTATCTTTGGGAAAAAGCGAGTATGCAATCATCTAAATATAAAGGTAAATCTCTACGGTATTTTCAGCAGTCGGCTAGCGGCGAGGAGGCGTATCGGGAAAGTGCGGAGCAGATAAAAATCAAGAAGCAGTATCGGGCGGAGGATATAGCGGAGGCAAATCATCTGGGCCACAAGCCTGGTTTGCCTCCCTATACACGAGGGCCATATACTACCATGTATGCCAACCGGCCTTGGACCATAAGACAGTACGCAGGGTTCTCAACAGCAGAAGAAAGTAATGCATTTTATAGACGGAATCTGGAGCAGGGGCAAAAGGGGCTGTCTGTGGCTTTTGACTTGGCGACACATCGGGGGTATGATTCGGATCATCCGAAGGTAGTCGGTGATGTGGGTAAGGCGGGGGTCGCGATAGACACGGTGGAGGATATGAAGAAGTTGTTTGATCAAATTCCATTGGATCAGATATCGGTGTCGATGACGATGAATGGGGCGGTGATTCCAATCATGGCGTTTTATATCGTGGCAGCGATGGAGCAAGGGGCGGAGATCAGTAAGTTGAGCGGGACGATTCAGAATGATATCTTGAAGGAGTTTATGGTGCGGAATACGTATATCTATCCGCCTGAGCCGTCGATGCGATTGATCTCCGATATATTTCGATATACGGCGGAGAACATGCCGAAATTTAACAGCATCAGTGTGAGTGGATATCACATGCATGAGGCGGGTGCGCCTGCGCATGTGGAGCTGGCGTATACTTTGGCGGATGGATTGGAGTATCTGCGTGCGGGTATGGCGGCTGGTTTGAAGATTGATGATTTTGCGCCGCGTATTTCTTTCTTTTGGGGGATTGGGATGAACTTTTTTATGGAGATTGCGAAGATGCGCGCGGGTCGTTTGATTTGGGCGAAACTGGTTAAGCAGTTTGATCCACAGAATCCGAAGTCAATGGCTTTGCGGACGCATTGTCAGACTTCTGGGTATAGCCTCACGGAGCAGGATCCTTTTAACAATATAGCGCGTACGACGATAGAGGCGATGGCGGCAGTCTTTGGAGGTACGCAGTCTTTGCATACGAATAGTCTGGATGAGGCGATTGCTTTACCGACGGATTTTTCTGCGAAAATTGCTAGGGATACGCAAAAGTTTTTACAGTCTGATACGGGTATCACTAAGGCGATTGATCCATGGGCGGGTTCTTACTATGTGGAGTATTTGACGGATGAATTAGTTAAGAATGCGATGGCGTTGATCGATGAGGTGGAAGAGCTAGGCGGCATGGCGAAGGCGATTGATCAAGGGGTACCTAAATTGAAAATAGAGGAAGCAGCCGCTAGGAAGCAAGCGCAAATAGATGGTGGTGTGCAACAGATCGTCGGGGTGAATGTGTTTAGGACGGAGGACGAAAAGCAAATTGACATTTTGGATATTGATAATGCGGCCGTGCGGGAAAGTCAATTGGCTTCTTTAAAAAATATAAAGGCTAGTCGGGATCAGTCGAAGGTGGATGCTGCTTTGTCAGCTATCACGGAATGTGCGAAAACGGGTGTGGGTAATATTTTGTCTCTTTCGGTTATCGCTGCGAAGGAGAGGGCGACTTTGGGCGAGATATCAGATGCGCTGGAGGTTGAATTTGGTCGGTATAAGGCACCCATTCAAGCGGTTAGTGGCGTATATAGTAGTAGCATGAAAATGAATAAAGATTTTATCAAAGCAAAAAAGTTGTCGGATAGGTTTGCAGAATTGGACGGTCGTCGTCCGCGAATCATGGTGGCGAAGCTAGGACAGGATGGTCATGATCGAGGCGCCAAGGTGATTGCAACTAGTTTTGCGGATTTGGGTTTTGATGTGGACATTGGGCCTTTGTTTCAAACGCCTGAGGAGGCGGCTATGCAGGCGGCGGAAAACGACGTTCATATATTGGGAATTTCTTCTCTAGCAGCTGGGCATAAAACTTTGGTGCCGCATACTATCACTGCACTTCAGAAATTGGGTCGTGATGATATTATGGTGGTTGTCGGCGGTGTGATTCCTCAGCAAGATTATGAGTTTTTGTATGATGAAGGCGTGACTGGGATTTTTGGGCCTGGGACGGTGATTTCGGTGGCGGCGCAGGAGATTTTGGACTTGTTGATTAAGCGAGCTTTGATTTAGTTGAAAGTGGAGAGTAGAGAGTGGAAAAGGAATAATCAATTTTCAATGCAGCTAAAACAATGATCAATT
>CAYZUW010000503.1:0-2366 GCA_964481325.1 uncultured Saprospiraceae bacterium | reverse complement strand
CTTTTTAGCACCTGTACTACTAGTACCTTGATTATCCGGTTTTTTTTTCGTTGTTGTTTTTCTTTTCGCAGATGTTTTTCTTTTCGCCGTTACTTTCTTTTTTGGCCCCTTACTTACCGATGATTTTCTTGATGCGAATTTTTTTTTCTTGCTCATAATTAAATTTTACAAAGAAATGATTTGGTTTACACTCTAAAAATATTCATTGTTGATAATTGAAAGTACGTAGATACCTTCTAGTATTTGCTAAAATACAAAATTATATGAAGTATACCTTGCGATAAGGATAGAAAGGAATCACGCCCCAGCGTGATGTGCAACGCACCGAAGCGACAGCGCAGTCCTGCATAGCCTGGCCTCACGAGCATAGCTTGGCGGGAAGCAAAGTGTGGATCGCCCAAATAAAGCTGTTGGCTATTGGCATTTCGCTTTTAGCATAACACTCACTCAATTTGTAAATCTAATTTCTAAGGTCTAAAATCTAACATCTCCCTTTCTAAACCATTTCCAAAACTCCCTTATTCACTGGCACATAATGCTCCATAACATTCGGAAAAGAAACACCCTGCATCTTTAGAGATTGGATACGGTAGAGGTAGGCGGCGCCTTGCATAATATGCTCGGCAACATCGGCTACTTTTCGATTGTGATAATCTTCTAGGTAGGTGCCACGAACCCAATCGTTGAAGGCACCCATGGCAGGGCCGCACCATATCTGCATATCAGGGATGCGATCGGCAGTACCAGCGTTTGCCCAATTGGAAGAGAGGCCTAGATACCAACGGAAAATCAAAGCCATCTTGCGATGCGGATTTCCTTTGGCTCTTTCGAGTTGCTCGGGGTCGCGCTCTTGGAAAAAGTCAACACACATTTGCCAGATTTCTTCTAGCGGTTTTTTGAAGACTTGCTTTTCTAGTTTTTCTCGTTCGGCAGTAGGAATCTCGTCTATAGATTTGTATAACTTATAGTACTCGTATAATTTTTTTGCACGGGGCCCAAAAAGGGTACCTCGCTTTAGGACTTGCAGTTCCACACCCATCTCGAACATGTCAGAGGCAGGAGCCATCATCACGTCCGTAGAGGCAACCGTCTGCAGTAATTTGCGAACATGCTCCGAAGTGCCTGCTTCTACACAAGCCTGATTGACAGAACCGGTCACGATATAGGCAGCGCCCATCATGAATGCCGCCAAGGCAGATGCTGGTGTAGCGATACCACCTGCCGCTCCGATACGGATAGGCTGTTTAAATTTGTACACCGCCTGCAACTCATCACGCAATTTTATAATGGTCGGAAGGAGTGCTACGAGTGTGCGATTATCTGTATGTCCTCCTGAGTCCGCTTCCACTGTGATGTCATCTGCAATGGGAACTTGGCTTGCGAGTTGGGCTTGCTGACTAGTGATTTGTTTTTTGGCAACTAAGTCATCCAACATCTTTTGAGGTGCTGGTTTCATAAAATGCGTAGCCACTTCGGTCCTTGATATTTTGGCAATAACTCGATTACTAATAAGGATGTTGCCTTCTGTGTCTTGACTCAAGCCTGCTGCTCGGTAGCGCACAATGTGTTCTGTAAGACCAAGATAAGCAGAGGCTTCAACGACACGAATTTTATGGTCTAGAAATAGCTGAACTGCCCCAGATTCTAGCGCCGCTTCTACTGGACTATGAATAAGATTGAAGGCGTAGGACTGCGTGGGGAGTTCGGATTGGATTTGACTAATCGCTTCTCGGATACGCGCAGGGATAAGTCCCGCTGCGCCAAAAGAACCTAGCATATTTTGTTTTCCAATCGCGACTACCAAGTCGGCGGATGCTATGCCATTGGCCATGGCCCCTGTTTTATAGGCACGATCAAGTTTGTAGTCTGCGAGAAAAGTGGGGTCGCCCAATTTTTCTGCTGGAAGGGCTTGTACGGTAGCGAGCACTTCTAGGCCTCGTCCTTCAGAAACGAGTGCTCCACCATTGCTCACTCCGATTCGTCCTTTGAAGTCTTTCATGACGTAGCAGGGTAGATGAGTCTGTTGTAGTTTCTCTTGTATGTCTTCTATGGTGAATGCCATGTCTCTTGGCGATCCTTGCCAGTATAGTGGCTTTTTATTTCCTTGAAATTCTAATTGCATGTTCTTAGTATTTCTAAATTTTTAAATAGTTTTTTAGTTTAGTTAAGTATTAAAACTATTATTTCAAATATTATAAATTCTACTTTTAAATTTTGTTTGCTTTTCTCTCACTTTCTTTTTCGCCGTGAAAAAGAAACAAAAACCTCTCGTCTGTAAGAATTTTTAACGCTTATGAAAGCTAAAAAGTCTAAAGGCTTAAAACTCGCCCTGGGTGTAGCTTTTCATTTATTCGTCATCCCCTACG
>CAYZUW010000502.1:0-2367 GCA_964481325.1 uncultured Saprospiraceae bacterium | reverse complement strand
GGAGTGAAACGGAATGTCGGGATCGGGGGCAGTCCCGGTTTTTTCATCGGGACGGTAGCGAACCCATGGATGACCCGACCCCATACTTTTTCAGTCTGGGTGGCACCCCCAAATCATAAAATCCAAGTATATTTATGTCATGGAAAAATCGACTAAGTATAATGTGCTTCACCAAAAAGGAACCCTATTGTTTGTGGTCCTGGCAGGTATATTTATTACTACTGCGATTATTGCAGAATTTTTAGGCATAAAAGTTTTTTCGCTAGAAGATACTTTGGGTATAGATCGATTCAATTGGAATATTTTTGGACATCAGGGGTCTTTGATGCTTTCTGCAGGTGTGTTGATTTGGCCTGTTGTTTTCATCATGACGGATATCATCAATGAATACTATGGTAAGAGAGGGGTAAAGTTTTTGTCCTTTCTAACTGCTGGTCTTATCGTGTTTGGTTTCTTGGTTATTTTCATGGCGATACATTTGAGCCCTGCTGATTTTTGGATTACGGATTTTAAAAGTAGAGGTGTGGAGGATATGCAAATTGCTTTTAGTGCGGTGTATGGTCAAGGCTTGTATATCATAGTAGGTTCCATTGTGGCCTTCCTGGTAGGGCAACTTATCGATGCCACGGTTTTTGAAAAAATCAAACGCAAGACAGGAGGGAAAAATATTTGGCTTAGAGCGACGGCATCTACTGCCATATCTCAATTGATAGATAGTTATCTAGTTTTGTATATCGCCTTTGTGATTGGAAATGATTGGAGTATAAGTTTGTTTTTGGCAGTGGGTACGGTTAACTTTTTTTATAAAGTGTTGATGGCTATTTTGTTTCTGCCTTTGTTGTATTTTGTCCATGGAGCGATAGATAGGTACCTGGGAAAAAAAATAGCTTCTGCTATGAAAGCAGAAGCTATGGCAAGTCAGTAGTTTTAAAGGGATGGGGTTAATATCTTATCAAGCAAATTGCTTAATCATTTTCCTTCCAAGGTATCCTCAATGTTTTTGAATTTCCCAAAAGTCTGAATACCGTCCTTGAATATATTTTGCTGGTAATCTTCTAGTAGGTATTCTTCACCATCTACTATATGAAATATCTGAATATCGAAAGATTTACCTTTAATGTTCTTTTCGTTATAAAGTGAAATCTTAATAGGTTCTCCTTCATAGTTGAAATCAAAATAACAAGTAGATTTAACTGACTTATCTGTTGTGAAATTTACATAAGTGTTTAAGTCAGTGGAAAGCACGCGCATTCTGAACGTTTTATCCAAAAGAAGATTTACGTTCTCTGTTTCTAAGTTAAACTGCATGAATGTATACTTCCAGTTTTTTGCACCACCTTTTAATTTCTTTATTTTACGGCCATACTTATCGTTTCTACAAGCTACATAGTTGTAAATAACAGTTGTGTTTTCAAGTAAACTATACACAGGTGATTTAGAAGAAAATTCCTCTTCAGTAGGATCGATAGAAGCAATTGTCTCCTCGTTATCTACCATTTCTAATTCGCCAAACAACTTTGGAGATTCTACAGGCGCAGGATACAATACCTCTTGGCTTACCAATGGATCTGAGTACTCTACAGTAGGATTAGACTGTGGTTCTACATCAATATTGAATTGTATTTTAGCTTCATTATTTTGAATAGAAGTAAAAGTCTCTTGCGTACTTTGCTCAATTTTTGCTAGCGCTTCCGATCTTTGCTCTAATGCAGTTTGGATTTCCTCTATCTTACTTTGTGTTTCAGTGATTTGAGCAATTTCATTAGATTCAATTGTGTTTGACCCGTCAGCATCAGGTGAAGGAACAAGCGGATCATTATTTGCAATGTTTGAATTGCTTTTATGCTTTGCTCTAATCTCTCTTCCTTTGATAAGCATATCCAACTGTCTTTGTAGATTGTGGTTATTGATTTCCAACTTAGTCATCTCAGAACGCAGGCTAGCCGCTTTTTTCGCATACTTACTTAGTTCATTCTTAAGGCTTCTGTTTTGATCTATTAGATAAGTATTTTCTGCTCTTAGGTTTATGATTTCAGTTGAAAAGTCATAAAGAGAAGATTCTAAATCGTCAATACATTCCGTTTGAGAAGCGATAATCTTGTTTGAATCTTGAATTTTTTGCTCAAAACTCTGAAGATTATTTTTTAAATCTTCAAGACCCGAATCTGTAAAGGCTAAAAACGCAAATAGGCATGAGATCGCCAAAGCGATGATAAAGATAAAGTTTTTCATTTTATGCATTTATTATTGTCATTTTACATATATGATTATAAATAGTTATATATTTTATTAATAATCAATTATTTACACATATAACGATAGCAATATATGTATGTTTCAAATATTTCTAACATTGTTGTATGAGTC
>CAYZUW010000501.1:0-2373 GCA_964481325.1 uncultured Saprospiraceae bacterium | reverse complement strand
GTTTTTATCAAACTATCAGTGAACCATTAGCAGCCAACAAAACATATACACTAGAATTTTCTAATGCTATAACAAGTGTAAAAAGTAGACCTAAACTAAGTAGAATTTTCAGTGGTGCCTCTGGTAAATTAAATATTAGAAATTCTCATCTTGAAATAATTTATGATGACTATAAGAAAGAACTACTTCTACCTCATAAGCTTTCCCAACTAGGCCCAGCGCTTGCCACTGGTGACATAAACAAAGATGGGCAAGATGATATTTTCATAGGAGCTAGTAGTACATTTCCAGCCCAGTTATACATAAGTCAAGTAGACGGCACTTATAAGTATGATGAGAGTCCAGTATGGGGAAAAGACAAAATTTATGAAGACATTGCTAGCGAATTTTTCGACGCAGACAATGATGGCGATTTAGACCTGTACGTTTGTAGTGGAAGCAATGAATTTGACATCAATCATCCAAATTACGAGGACAGACTTTATCTAAATGATGGTAATGGAAATTTCATAAGGAGTAATAAAAATATTCCAAAAATATATACAAGCACTGGAAGCGTGAAAGCTGCAGACTTTGATGGTGATAATGATATGGATTTATTTATTGGGGGTAGGCTTATCCCTGGTCAATATCCAAGAACGCCTAGAAGCTATATTCTCATCAATGAAAACGGAATTTTTAAAGACAAGACAAAATCCATAAATGAAAGCATTGAAAATCTTGGAATGGTCACTTGTGCAGAATGGACTGACTTTGATAAAGATGGAGATAAGGATTTGATGGTAGCAGGTGAATGGATGGGAATAAGGTTGTTTGAAAATAGTAACGGCAAACTAACTGAGACTTCTAATTCCGTGGGATTAAAGGATACTGAAGGCTGGTGGTTTACAATAAAAGAAATTGATTTTGACCAAGATGGAGACAAAGATTATGTTGTTGGAAACATAGGATTGAATCATAAATTTAAAGCAAGTGTCGAAAAACCATTTCAGGTTTTCAATGATGATTTTGATGATAATGGAACGTCAGACATTGTACTCGCCTATCACGAAGAAGAAAAGTTTTATCCTGTTAGAGGAAGGGATTGCTCATCTGAGCAAATGCCTTTTATAAAAGAAAAATTTCCAACTTTTGCTGACTTCGGAAAAGCGCAAATGGAAGATATTTTTGGCAACAAATTAGATGAGTCTTTTTCACTTAAGGCTAAACAATTTGCTTCCATCATCCTTGAAAATAAAGGAGGAAAATTTGAAATCATCAAACTACCATATGAAGCCCAACTCTCTGCGATAAGAGGTGCAGAAGAATATGATTTCAACAAAGATGGATTTCAAGATTTAGTTCTAGCAGGAAACATGTTTAATACTGAAGTCGAAACAAGTGCTGCTGATGCCAATTACGGCACATTATTACTCGGTGATGGTAAAGGGAATTACGTAGACTTGCCATTAGAAGAATCTGGATTTTATGCTCCAGGAGATGTTAGGAATATAAAAATGATAGATATAAAAAATCAGAAACTTATTCTTATAGCTAATAACAATAGTGGCTTTCAATCTTATATAACCGCACCTTAAGAATTATAAATCGCATTAATAAAATAAACAAAGCTCTTAAAAGCTCGAATAGGGTTCACTTCTATTTGGGCTTTTTCTTAATTCTTTTAACTAAATAGAAATTACTTTTTTCGATTTTATACTTGTATTTTTTAGATGATTTTGGGGCCTTCCCAGAACGTCTCCTAAGGTCGATTTTTCTGGGTCGCTATGTTCCGATCTCCGCTTTGCTTCGGTCTTTCAGACAGCTCCATTCCATGTCACTTCCTGCACGGCGCTAGTCCAATTTTAAGACAAATTTATAGTGTATAAAGTTCAGAAATATAAGTTTTTAGGTTTGTATATTTTAAAATTTATTGACTAATTTAAAACACCTCTTTGAGACCTGAAGGTCACAAAGAGATTATCCCAAAAGCCGTTTCTTTATTTACTTTATGTTTCTTTCTTCTTCTTAATATCTCACTCCCTGAGAGACTTTACTTGACTTTTTTTATGTTCACACTCTGGAGCAAAATTTATTCAGAAAACAGATATACCTTAATGGTTTTAAAACACCCCTTTGAGACCCGAAGGTCGCAAAGAGATTATCCCAAAAACCGATTCTTTATTTACGTTTATGTTTCTTTCTTCTTCTTAACATCTCACTCACTAAGGCACTTTTACTTTGACTCCTTTTTTATGTTCACATACTGAAACAAAATTTATGGCGAACACAGATTTGCCTTATTGGCTTTAAAATACCCCTTTGAGACCCGAAGGTCACAAAGAGATTATCCCAAAAACCGTTTCTTTATTTACTTTATGTTTCTTTCTTCTT
>CAYZUW010000500.1:0-2389 GCA_964481325.1 uncultured Saprospiraceae bacterium | reverse complement strand
GTATATTCTATATCCACTGTTCCTCTCTGGGCGTTTACTGGTGTATTAATCCCTAGTGTTTCAGGATTAAAATATCCTAAATTGATAATCTCTCTTTGAGAACGAACAATCTCCGTACGGCTAAATTTTTGACCTGGTTTAGTACGGAGTTCTCGACGGATTACATGCTCGTGCGTTCTATCATTACCTGCGATAGTCACTTTGTCAATTGTCGCCTGAGGTCCTTCAAAAATTCGAAGTTCTAAATCAATAGAATCTCCAACGATGGCTACCTCTACAGGGTCCACTTGGAAAAACAAATATCCATTGTCAAGATATTGCGTACCTATATCTCGTCCGTCTGTACTAAAGTTGAGTCGAGTATCTAGCAATTCAGTATTGTAAACATCCCCTTTATTAATAGCGAGTATCGTTCTTAGAAACTCAGTCTTGTAAATAGAATTCCCTTTGAAAGTGATATCTCTAAAATAGTATCTATTCCCTTCATGTAAGTCAATTTCGATATTCAAGTCTCCATTCTTGTTTTTACGAACTTTATCATTAATGATTTTCGCATCTCTAAATCCTAAAGTATTGTAGTGTGCGATGATTTTTTCTTTATCTAGTTTGTATTCGTCTTCCAGAAATTTAGAGGATGAGAAAAGTTTTCTTTTTCTTTTGGTACCGTCCATTTTGGCACGCAGTTTATTATCAGGAATAGTATTACCAGTAAAAGTAATGTCATCTATTCTTACCTTTGTCCCTTTATCGATTTTGAATTCAAGTCTAACTTTATTAAACCCAGCGTCTTGGATTTCTTTAACATCGACCTTAGTATTTAAGAATCCCTTTTCAAAAAAGAATTTTTGTATCCCCACAGAGGCATTTGTCTTATTACTTTGTGTAACAATTGCTCCTTTAAGCATAAATGTGTTGACAATATCGTTTAGATCTTCATGATAGGTTTTCTTTATACCCTTAAAAGAGTGACGTGAAAGTTGCGGTCTCTCTAATACGGCTATTTCCAAAAAGATAATATCTCCAATAGTCTTTTCCTTATACACCTGCACATCAGTGAAGAGTCTGAGTCTCCATAATGCTTTTATGGCATTAGGAATGTCTCCGCCTGGAACTTTAATTTTGTCTCCTACCTTGAATCCAGATATATTGATCAAGGCATTCTCATCACTAAACTCCGCACCGGTTACTTTTACACCTCCAATTTCGTATTCTTTTGGTTCAGAATAGTCAAATACCTGATCAGTCACTTGGGCTCCTGCAGGGAGAGCAAGCAAAAGACTCATACAAATAATCAAAAAACAATTGTTAATATTTTTCATCTAATTCAATTTCAAGATTTAATATCCATCCAAACATTGGAAAACTTAATCTATTTTTTATTCCGATATAATTTGTTCACTTGTTTTTCCAAAGCGGCGTTCCCGTCTTTGAAAATCTAGTATAGCCTCATACAGATTATCCTTTCTGAATTCAGGCCAATATACTTCTGTAAAGTATAATTCAGCATAAGCGATTTGCCAAAGCAAAAAATTGCTTATACGGCATTCACCACTAGTACGAATAAGTAGTTCAGGGTCAGGGATAGACTTTGTTGCTAGATGAGCACTGATGATTTCATCCGTTATTTCATCCGTTTTCAATTCATTTCTCCCCACTTTACTAGCCAGTTCCTGTACGGCATTCCGTATCTCCCAACGAGCACTGTAGTTTAGTGCTAACACTAAGGTCATTCTTTTATTGCTTTTGGTTGTATAGATACCCTCATTTAATGCCTTTTGTGTCTTGGAGGGGAGCTTTTCGATATCCCCTATAGCGGTCAATCGGATATCATTATCCATGAGAGTCTTGATTTCTTTGCGCACAGTCTCCACTAGCAGCGTCATCAAGGCATTTACCTCAAAAGCAGGTCTAGACCAGTTTTCTGTCGAAAAAGCATACAAAGTGAGATACTCTACCCCCAACTCTGCACAAGCTTCAGTAATATCTCTAACAGACTGTACACCATTCTTGTGGCCAAAAACCCTAGGTTTTCCTTGCTTTTTAGCCCATCTACCATTGCCATCCATGATCACAGCTATGTGTTTAGGTAACTTTGGGAGATCTATTTGAGATTTTAGGTCCATTTATAGGCTAAAATTAATTTTGGAATTATGAGCGTATTGCGAAAACAGACAGATTTCAAAAAATGGATTACTTTGAAGAGGCTTTTCTTTTTGAAATTCAATAATACCTGAGTATCAGTGAATTGGCAAAAGGGAAAATATCGCCAAAGGAAACATTTTAGGATTTTGTACGCTAACGAAGCATGCTCAATTATGGCCTAAAGTTAGTAAAAACGAACTTAAAC
This sequence comes from uncultured Saprospiraceae bacterium, assembly GCA_964481325.1. Taxonomy (GTDB): domain Bacteria; phylum Bacteroidota; class Bacteroidia; order Chitinophagales; family Saprospiraceae; genus JALZVN01. The sequence continues at coordinate 42 of CAYZUW010000500.1, read as the reverse complement.
AGGCTATTTTTATAGCTTCCCTTTCTTTTTATGTCAATATAT
>CAYZUW010000499.1:0-2397 GCA_964481325.1 uncultured Saprospiraceae bacterium | reverse complement strand
AAGGATATTAAACTAGAATAAATTTCGACCTTTGATGATTTAGCGTAAGCGTTAAGAATCATAACAGTCGAGAGGTGACCGAATGTTGCGCAGCAATAAATATCCAGTGGATATTTATAATGAGGAAACCGACCTGTCCCGAAATTTCTTCGGGTGGCAAACTTGCCAAGGCGAGCAAGTGCTTGCCTCGACAGAGCTTGCCCCGATTTTTATCGGGGGGTCTCGGTTCCCGCCTTATTTTGATTCACTGAATCAAAATTGCTAACGCAACAGTTGGTCATGGGAAAAAAGAACGTGCGAGAACAGCTGTGTAGGATTGAATGCTATAAAAAAGAATCGTTTAAAATTAAAATCTCGATATGCCGAAAAATAAGTTCATTCATCAAGCATTCGGAGTGGACTCATAATTAAAACTCGACATAATCAGATGGATTTATAGATTTTCCTTGATGCCAAATCTCGAAATGTAGATGTGGGCCATCTGTCAGCTCTCCACTATTACCAATGATAGCGATGGCTTCCCCTGCTTTGACTTTATCGCCTAGTTTTTTGAGCAGAGTGCTGTTGTGCTTATAGAAAGTCACTATGTTATTGTCATGCTGCAAGCCTATTGTATTCCCTGCATCCATAGTCCAATCTGCTTGTATCACAAATCCATCTATACTTGCTTTGATAGGGGTATTTTTAGGAGCAAGAATATCTATTCCATAATGCTTAGTAGCAGGCTCATAGTGGGCACTAATGGGGCCGGTAAGAGGAGGTAAAAAATATACCCTTTCAAGTGGGATTCCATTATTTTGACTAGAGCTTTTGGCTAGTATGGCTTTATCTTGGGCTTGTTGTGAGAACGCTATTTCTTGGCGGATTTCAGCATCCTCTTTTATTTTTTCTACAGCTTGAGGAGTAATGTTAGAAGCAGTAATGTGCTCAGCCTGTGCTTGTTCGACGGTCTGCACACTATCTACAAGCATTTTCATAAAATTATTGGTATAGGTTTCGTTGGCTTTTATGCGTGTCTCCATCTCTTGTAGCGTCATGGATAATTCCCTTATTTTCTTGGGCTGAGACAAATCGCCATATCCAGGGATGAGCCCCTTCAAGGGCGTAAAAATAATCAGGGCACTTATTAGAAAAACAAACAATAACATGGCCGAAAATACCGTCAAAAGCAGCTGAAATAGGGAGAAATGAATTACTCCCTTCTCTTCGAAATTGGGATTTTTTTGCAAGATGATTCGATAGGATTGCGACATCTTGTCTTTTAGATTGATTTTCTTTGACTTATCTGCTTGCATTTTGACTAAATTCCCTTATTACCCGTATAATATTATGCAGTAAAATTAGTTTAATATTAATGTATATGGCTATTGGTTTTTGATATCCAAATGGATGTAACAATACACAGCTATAAAAGTATATTTAAATAGCTTAATTAGCGCTTTTGGGCTATATATTTGCGTATTTTTAACGATTTTTCAAACAAATTTGAATTTTGAAGAAGATTAACCTCTTATTAGCGATTCTTGTATTCGCATTTATTTTTTCTTGTAAGACGACTAAAAGTAGAACGGAAGAACTAACGGGTATCAAAAAGCTCTACCAAAATACTACTGCTCGCTACAACGGGTACTTCAATGCGGACGTCATTTTGATGAATAGCGTTGCAGCTATGGAAGACGCTCATCAAGACAATTACAACAAAATTTTACCAGTTTTTAAATACACAGCTGGGGAACCCATTCAGAGTGTAAACAATGACTTGGATATAGCCATTGAGAAAGTTTCGATTGTAGCCACGCTGCATAGACAATCTGATTGGACAGACGATTGCTATTTACTACTTGGTAAGGCCCAATACCTTCAACAAGATTATGAATCTGCAGAAGAGACACTAGAATATACACTTAAAGAATTTAATCCTTCTGCCTTAGCTCAAAGAGCTAGGGAAGCAGCTCGAAAAAAAGGTTCAGGTGGAAAAAAGAAAGTACAAGCCAAAAAGTCTCCAGCTCAAAAAGCAAAGGAACAAGAGCGTGATGAGCGTGAAGAGGAAATCAAAATGACCAAAAAACAGCAAGTAAAACAAAGAAACAAAACCAATAAAGCACTTAAGAAAAAAAGAATAAAGGAGAGAAAAGAAAAAGAAAAAGCGCGTAAGAGAAGAAATAAAGGTAAAAAACCAAAAAAGAAAACTCCACCTACTGAAGAGAAGAAAGAAGACGTAAAGCCAAAGCAAGACCCAGTAAACAAAATCGTTAAAGAACCAAAAGAAAAAGAAAAAAAGAAAGCTAAAGAAAAAGAGGAGTTTAAACCAGAAAAAATATTCAATACCGAAAAGCTGGCATATGATGAAATTCAGCTATGGTTGGCTAGAACCTATATAGAAAGAGAAGACTATAG
>CAYZUW010000498.1:0-2404 GCA_964481325.1 uncultured Saprospiraceae bacterium | reverse complement strand
GTTAGGCACAATAAAAACGAAAAAAATAGGGGATTACATCAATTGAATTGTCTTGTAAAGAAAAACGAATAATCATCAATATTAAATGGGAGCAGTTGATTTTATTAATCTTTTTGTTTATGTATTTGTATTTTCAAATGCAATAATTCTAAGCATACTATTCTTTAGCATTAAGTCAAAGAATAAAAAAGCAAACACCTACCTTGGATTATTTTTGTGGAGTATAGTTGTCCAAATTTTCAACGATTTTCTCTCTGAATTGCCAATTGAGGAAGAATTAGGCGTTTCTTTATTTATAGTTGAACCCTTTTTATTTGCCCTACCTTTTTTGTTCTTCTATTTACACGCCACAATCAACAAAAAGATTGAAAATTGGCACTACTTACTTTTTACTCCAGGTATAATTCATAATGTATTGCTACATTCTGACGGATTATTTTTGACAGAAAATACCTTGACCAGCTATGAAGCAACCATTTATTTTTTGGAAATTGCATTAATGGTCTATGCTTTCAGAATATTGCAAAATCATAAGAAGAAACTTACTGATTTTTATTCTGATTTGGACAACAAATCTCTTACTTGGTTGAAAAGCATTATTGCGCTGAACATTCTAATTCATTTTTTGAGTATCTCCACCTTTATATTTGATTTGTCACATGTAGAAATTGTAGAGTATTCAATTGACATCTCTGCTTTGGGGCTAACCATATTTATGATTTTTTGGATTACTTATAATGGTTTTTCACAATCTGAAATCTTCAAACAGCGCCTTTTTTTAGCTACCGAAAACAATATAAGTATTGGAACAGCAAATTTGGCAGTCACTCAAAAAATCAGTTTAGAAAAAGAGATACAAAAGTCGGTTGAGATTAATGAATTAACTGCTAAAAAAGAACCGATTATCTCAGAATCAGACATTCAACAATTTAATCAAATCAAAGAGAAAATTCAGGAACAAGAGTTGTTCACCAACCCAAAACTGAATTTAAGTGCCTTATCAGAAGCATTAAACTTAAAAGAAAAAGAATTATCTAATCTGATTAATGAATGTGGGAAGGTCAATTATTACCAATTTATCAACGAATATCGAATAGAAAAATTCAAACAATTATTAGCGTCTTCCAATGCTCACCACTTTACCCTTTTAGGATTAGCTACCGAAGCTGGGTTCTCCTCCAAATCAACTTTTTATACTGCATTCAAAAAACTGGAAGGAATGACACCTAAACAGTATGAAAAGTCCATTAAGAAGTCCTAATAGAAGCAGTCGGACTTGTTCAAAGTCAAGTTCAGCAATTTATGTTAAACTTTAAGGTTCATTTGTGGAAATTTATTTCTTTATTCAAACGAATATAAAATGAAAAATAAAGTTGTTATCGCGTTGATTTTTGGCTTATTCACTACGATATTAGTTTTTGAATCCTGTAAAAAGGATGATGATATTTTTGATTCGGGAAGAACGGCACTTGACCATGCCTACGAATGTGAAGCAGTATTAGGACCGCTTCCTAAATTTAGTTGTGCGGATGCCATAGAAGTACCTGCTACTAAAAATGGTGTTCCTGTCACTTTTCCAGTAGGAGAAGAAGGAACAGGTAGTGCAAACCCAGACGATTGTGACCACCCTTGGGCTTTTGGTCTGGCTTGTCAAACAGAAAATAAGGTCGGACGGTATTCAGGGCTAAATACAGATGGTTCTGAAAACCCAGATATTGTATTTATCACATTTTGCAGAGATGGCGGCTTAGGCGTAATTGGACATAAATTATCAACTGGGGAAACTTGCTTCTTTTCTATAGTTGATGGTGGTGATTCAAACAATCCTCCAAAACCATGGGAGGACGGATATAATGAAGCATGGATGACTCCGAGTGTTGTAGCAGCAGATAAATGTCAAAATTGCCACATGGCAAGTCCTTTTTTACATACGCCTGCCGTTGACCAATTAATGAATCCTTCAAATCCGACAGAGCTACTTGTTCCACTTACAGGAAAGAGTCCATATTCTATTATCGGAGAAGAATTTCACCAACCGCATACTACAAATATTCAAAATTCTTGTACATCTTGTCACCGTCCTCAATGTACTCAACACTTTGAGAATTATCCTTTGGATGAATTAGTGATGCCTCCACCTTTCCAAAATGCAACTGAATTTGACCATAGTACAATTTCAGAAACAGATAGAGAAGCAATAAGAAATTGGTGTAATTCATTAAATTTGTAGAAAGAATACTGTGCCTAACAATGTATATGTGTTCATGTCGGCTAAACGCCGCCACGCCGCATATACGAACCGTTAGGCACAATTCCTCAGACTCCTCACCCAAACCCCAAAATTAAATAAAAAAAATATTGAATTTTCCTTTCTCAAAGTGAGGAGTAAATTACCCCTGCTAAC
>CAYZUW010000497.1:0-2409 GCA_964481325.1 uncultured Saprospiraceae bacterium | reverse complement strand
TTTTACAACTCCTGCTGCTGTGAAAATATGTAGGTCAGATAAGGATCTTCTTTTTTGAAATATACTTTGTCTACTTCTTAAACCTTGAATTTTTTCCCATCTCAATAGTAGATAAGATGTCCTTATAAACCCTCGCCTAAGAAGTAGACCCCTAGGGCTAATTTGAACTTCCCACTTGTTCCAAGAAATATAAGTATACAAAATCGCTATTAGTAAAGCAAAAATCACAAATGTCCATCTGAATCCATCAATTATTTCGAAGTATTTAATGGCTAAAAGTGCGCCTAGTATGATACTTATAAAAGAGAAAGTTCTTATCATAAGCCTTGGGCTCACTGGATGTACACTATACTCCTCTGTTTCGTTTTCTGGAAAATAACTATTGCAAACACGTTCTATTTGTTCGACATAGATTCCTGGTATTTGCATAGTTTGCTTTCTGACCATGGAAGAACTAAAAGCCTGAGATAAATTGAGCTGAAACATTCCATAGAGTTTTTTTAGAGGATTGGTATGCCATCCTATTAACTGTATTTTTTGTAGGGCAGCTTGTTTTTCGTTTCTAGTGAACAAACCACTCACTAATCTATATCCTTGTGATGTCTCTTTAAAAATCAGGTTATAATATTTAAGTACAGTTCTAAATAGAGAAAGTAGCAAAGTCGCTGCTAGCATTATTGGGATGATGACAAAAAAGAAATTTGTGAACAAAGAGCTCAGGTTTTGTTCCATGTCTACATATTCTTGTTTGTTTAAAAATATATCTGCGTATTGACTCAAACCTAAAAAGAAAAATGTGATTATGAAAAATGACTGAAGGTGATTCTGACTTATCCCTACTTTTAGTAAAGTAGGGATATCAAGTTGGAGTAAAGTTTTTCCCTGATTTGCATCAATAATTAGCGTATTATTAACATCAATATCTGAATTTATTTTTTCTTTTTCACTAAGAATATAATTTTTTAGTGCTTCCGCCTTTTCATAGTTTATGGCATCTATTTTTATCTCACTGTTTTTTGAACCTGCAGTGTCAATCTCTATGCTTGCAACATTAAAGATTCTATGAATCAGTGTTTGGTTTGTATTTATGGCTTGAATTCTATCGAATGGTACATTTAGATTTACCTTTTTCAATATACCTTTATTGATTATTATTTCATCTCCTTGAATAAAGTAAAGAAACTTGTAGTATGCGGCAATTGATAAAGCAGCACTCACAAGACTTATGCATATGATAATGTATGCTTCGAAATTATTACTTGAATTGTTAGGTTTAAGGAATAAAACAAGCAAGACGGGGAATGCGTTTTTAAGTACAAGAATAAAGAACTTGTATAAGATGAGCAAGATAGCAACGGGAGATTGCTTTTGCGGTATTTTGAGCTGTTCTATACTATTGTTCTTCACTTGTAGAATCGCTTTTTAAATTATCAGCTGCAATAATCTGTTGAAAAGTTTCTTTTGTATTTTCTATGCCTATTTCACTGTTCACTTTCGAATTTGACTTTTTAGCAGTAGCATCCACAATGTACTCCTTCAGACCATTTGCTGTTTGTTCATCTAAGCCTGGGATTTCTAAATCACTACTCTGACCACCAGCGGTGAAAACCTTTAGCGTATATAGTTCAAATACTTGCTCTAGTGGTCCTTGCGATATTTCACAGTGTTGGACCCTGTTGAAAGAAATCGTAGTCGTATTATTAAAAAGAACGCCTTCTTTGTATATAATGTCAAATTCACGTAATGCATGCCCACGTTTATAATACCCTATCAAAGTGAGTAGTATAGAAAGTAAAGCAAATGGGTAAAAGACATATCTAGCGTAAGGAATAAGATGCGAAAATTCTTGGCTAGCAGCAAAGGAAGACATTATGAACATTCCTGTCATAAATAACCAAAAGGCAATACTTTTCAATAAAGTAAGCGTGAGAAAAGAAATTTTAGGTTTTATATAAGAGACGGATTGCATTCTAGGCAATTCATCGATGTCAATCTGTTGATTTTCAAATAGATTCATGTAATTTATTAGTTGCTTTTTTCTTTAGAGGAAGTGGCTTCATTTCATTGTATACTTGAAGTAACCAACTTGAATCAGTAATTAGTTTAGTATCCTTTATTTCGAATTCAATTTTTTCGTAGTGTTTTAAATTTTGCCGCATTATTTTGTTTATAATATCACAGAAATTAAGATAGATTTTTTTCTTCGTATTGGAAATATTTTGAGATCTTTTGAGAAAAATAGTAAATGCTGCAATCTGAGATAGAAGTGCATCAATATCATTGTTGTGATAAAATATTTTGATTAACATCATTCTACTCCCTAAGTTATAGGCTAACTCAAGATCATGGCTTAATACTATCCTTAGATGTTCTTGAGCGATATCATAATTTTCCATCGCGAAGTAAAGC
>CAYZUW010000496.1:0-2413 GCA_964481325.1 uncultured Saprospiraceae bacterium | reverse complement strand
GTTTTATAATTCCCACCAATTTGTTTTAAATAAACTATAAAAAAAACCAATTTCACGAAGTGTATGCATAAAAGTTACATAACTGATAGAATTTTATAGAATTAAATTTTCATATATAGCTGATAATCAATAGAAGAATGTTTTTTTAATTTATTTTATAAATAATTTGCGTTAACTATTGCCACATAAAACAATTTGTTTTATATTTGCGTTATAATAATTATGAAACACTAAACTTTGACAAAATGAATCACTTATTTAACAAGACGGCAGGGTATCAGAGCAAGTATCCGAATATTGAAATAGAGGTGGCTGGAAGTCAAAAAAACTATCAAACATTGGGAGGCGTAAAAGGTCCTTCTTTAGGAGCTACTACTTTAAGATTACTATCTGACTGGATTTATCACTTGGTTGTAGGACTATTTGGGCTAGTCAATTCCTTTTTTGAGGTCTTGATTGCTGTACTCCAACAAATGAAGCTGTTACCCTATTTTCGATTTGGCTGCGTTATCATGCTAGCTTATCTATTTTTCTTTCAGCAAAAGGAGAACACAGAGATTATTCACACGGCCTACGCAGTAAGTGCGAGTGGGGGAGACTCTTTTACGCCTAAGGGAGCTTTGGTAGCACCAATCGCTAAGAAACCTAAGAAAAAATTGGACCCCTTTGCTACGGCATACATCCAACGATTTTCAAAAGTAGCGCAGTCTGAAATGAATAAATTTGGGATACCAGCGAGTATAAAATTGGCGCAAGGTTTACTAGAGTCCAATAATGGTAAAAGTAGATTAGCGGCAGAAAATTTTAATCATTTTGGTTTGAAGTGCTTTTCTAAATCTTGTCAAAAAGGACACTGCTCTAATCACAGTGACGATAGCCACAAAGACTTCTTTCGCAAATACCAAAGCGCTTGGGAAAGCTGGAGAGACCATAGTCAATTTTTGATGGGGCCTAGATACGCTCACCTCCAAAAGCATGATAAAAAAGATTATAAGAAATGGGCTAAGGGCTTGAAAAAGGCGGGCTACGCTACCGATAAAAAATACGACAAGAAACTGATTGACCTGATAGAGCAGTATGAGCTGCATAGATTTGATTATCTCTAAGTTCATAGGCTATATGCCAATAGGCTAGCGGCTAACCAAATATTTTAACGAATCTACTGTACAATTTAAAATATCAAAACAATGGAAAAACTTATATTCATCACTGTTACTTGCTTCTTTTTACTAAGCTTTGTGATGCACAAGGAACGGGTTTACAATCCTGGTTTAGAAGCAAACATACCTTCTGTGGGAAAACAAATAGCAGAAGCGAGACTCAAAAAAGGCTATACTCAATCTGAATTAGCACGACTCTTAGAAGTCACGACCTACAATATTGAGTGTGTAGAAAACGACAAGGCAGTCCCCGTAAGAGGATTGATTGTCAAAATTCAAAGAGTTCTAGATTGCGAAATCGTTATGGATGGTCCCTTTAGAAATGTTGACTTGACAAGTTTATAACTGTGTTCACTGAGTGAACTTATAACTTATCATTCATCATTTCTTAGCCCAGCAGAGCTGGCTATGAAACACTAAACTTTTATACCAGTTACATCTGAGAATGTCGCATATATTTTGACAGAATTTATCAAGCTCGGCGTTAAAAATACTTCCCGACGGTCGGGACAGGCTGCGATAGCTAAGGCTATCCCTGCGTTTTTTGCCTTGATCTTAAAAAATTCTTTTCAAAATCTAACCCGACATCTTCAAATGCAAATGGTATTACTCGGTAATGGCAGCATGGGAAAGCATAGTCATATGATTTTAACTGTTCTTGTGTTCTTGTATAAAGTCCCTATTGAAAGATATTGATTTATCCACTAGGCTTATATAGAACAAGGCACTCCGAATGAAATTTGACTTGTGTTTTTTCCCAGCGCTGATTTTTAAAAATTACCGCACCCTGACTATACTCAATGGAAATTGGTTTGGGACAATTTATGCGAATTTATTTTGGTTGCTAACAAGGCGAAAAACGGAGTTGATGCCTTAGCATCAAGGAGTATTTTCAACGTAGATAGCGAGCAAAAGAAATAGCAAAAAAGTCCCAAACTACTTTCCGTTGAGTATAACCATCAGGGCATGTACACGACATAACAGATACGAATTTAGTTCTTACTTTTCGTGAGTCTCTTTGGTAAGACTACCCTCTAGTAGGGTAGTCTTTTTTTGTTTGTTAAGAAAACTTCGTTAAAATAGCTTTGCGCTCTTTGCGTTGAATGCGATAGCCTAGTCCTTGTGCACTTTGCTAGAAACAAAGTCTAAGAACACAATAGCGATGCAAATACTATAAAATAGCGACGCAAATACTATAAGGGAACCTCTATTTACTCGAAGAAAACAGAACAAATTCGTAAATTGTGAAATGC
>CAYZUW010000495.1:0-2437 GCA_964481325.1 uncultured Saprospiraceae bacterium | reverse complement strand
GGATAGGATTGTCAAATGTGTACAAATGCTGCAATTCATTAAACTTAATGTCATGAAGAAAAATTTATTATTCATTTTGCTGTTAAGCTTGATATTTGTTAGCGGATCTCTGTTTGCGCAGGATTCCGCTACATATCGAGTTACGTTTGACGCCCAATGGAGTCGAACGACACATCCCTACCAATTTCCCTTTAACCCTAGATGGTCACCACCAGTAGGGTTTACCCATGATAGCTCCGCTACTCCTTTATTTGAAGTAGGTACGATAGCTACACAAGGGGTTGTTAATGTATCTCAAACAGGATCAAGAGATCCAATAAATGATGAAATAGATGCCTTGATTGGTTCTGGAGTAGAATTTCGTGTAAATTCTCCTATTCGGGTACAACCTTCCCCGGATACTGTTTCTTTCACATTTGAGATATCTCAGTCTCATCCATATTTAAGTCTTATTTCTATGATTGCTCCAAGCCCAGATTGGTTTGTAGGATTTAATGGTTTAAGACTTTACAATGATGGAGAGTGGACTGAAAGTACGAGAGTGGCATTCAAGCCGTACGATTCTGGTTCTGATTCTGGAGTTACATTTGAATCTCCAAATCTAAATACGAGCCCTAGAGAAGGAATTTTTGAAATTACAGATGGTCCAATCTTCGGTGCTGGAGAAGCATCTCTAGGAACATGGATTATTGAAAGAATTGACGAAGGCAGTGATTGCAACGTCGCGGGAGGACAAATAGAAGGAGGACCATTTCGTTTTTGTGTAAATGATGGCATAGCTGATAATATAGGTGCAGACGAAATTACGCTTGCTGGTGCTTCTGGAACTAACAACCAATGGGTTGTTACCGATGAAAATGGTTTTATCAGAGGATTGCCTGGTAGTTTTACAGGCCCTAATTTTGATATACAAGGAACTGGTGTTTGTTTTGTTTCGCACTTATCTTTTGAAGATGGCTTAGAAGGATTGGAGCCAGGTGCAAACATTAATGATTTAGTAGGTTGCTTTAATTTCTCAAATAGTATTTATGTAGATCGCGAAGAAGACGATGAAACGTGCGAGCCAAATGAAATGGCTAGCTATAGAGTAATATTTGATGCATCATGGAGTGCCGTTACGCATCCTGCAGATTTTCCTGCAGATGAACCAAATATTGCAAGATGGAGTCCACCAGTTGGGATGACTCACAATGCAGACACTAGATTCTTTATAGATGGAGCACAAGCAACTCCAGGAATTGTAAATATGTCTCAAACAGGATCAAGAGATCCACTTAACGACGAAATTGACCAAGTAATTCTTGAAGGTGGAGCGGAATTTAGAGTGAATTCTCCTATTCGTGTAAGACCTTCCCCAGATACAATTTCTTTTACTTTTGATATTTCAAGTTCTCACCCTATGCTTAGTTTAGTTTCTATGATTGCTCCAAGCCCAGATTGGTTTATCGCATTTAGAGACTTGCAATTATTCAATGATGGCGTATGGACAGAAAGTTTATTAATTGATTTTGACCTTTATGATTCTGGTTCTGATAGTGGAACTTCATTTGCTTCTCCAAATTTTGATACTCAACCTAGAACAGGAATAGTGCCTCTAGTAGATGGACCATTATTTGCAGACGGAAATAATAATTCGACTGGTATGTGGAGAATAGAAAGAATCGATGGAGGAAGTACATGTAATGTGAGTGGTGGTAATTTGACAGGAGGTCCTTTTACTTTCTGTGTAGATGGCACGGCGGATAATATTCCTGCAAATGGCATATCAGTAGACGGTGTTTCTGGTGCAAATGGCCAGTGGATAATTACAGATGCAACTGGAAATATAATTGGTTTACCAGCTAGTTTTGCGGATCCTGATTTTGATGCTGAAGGACTAGGGCTTAGTTTTGTTTATCATCTATCTTTTGAAGACGGTTTGACTGGTCTCGATATGGGAGCAAGTATTCATGACTTAGCAGGTTGTTTTAATCTTTCTAATGGAGTTTATGTGAACAGAATTAATTGTGCTGCAGAAGAATCTATCGTTGGTGCTGTATATGCAATGACTAACGGTGAAGGTCAAATAGATGGTAATGTTCAAGGACCTAACTCTATTATCGCTTTTGGTCAAGCTGCAGATGGTACACTTTCTGAGCTTGGTGCTTATTCTACAGGAGGAAATGGTGGAGATTATGATGGAGGCGAAGGTCTTGATCCATTAATTTCAGCTTATGCAATCACAAAGACTTTAGATAATAGATTTGTATTAGCGGTAAACGCTGGTTCTAATACAGTAACTTCATTAAGAGTAAATCCTGATTTCTCTCTTTCAGTAGTAGATACGGAAAGCACGGAAGATATCGGACCAAACTCAGTTGCCATTGCTCCTTCAAATATGGAAGGTGTAAATGGAATAGTATATGTATCAAACATTACGCGTCCAGATTTACTTGAT
>CAYZUW010000494.1:0-2446 GCA_964481325.1 uncultured Saprospiraceae bacterium | reverse complement strand
TGAGTCTGTACCCGTTGAGATAAGATCGTATTTATTATTTATTCATGTAGCTTTATCTATGTAATCCATTGACTCTATACTGATTTGTAGCCAAATGGAATATAACGTATCGGTAATATGTATCGGATGCAGCGAAGCAAATCTGACATCATGATCATATGTTATCAGCTGATATTTTACGCCATGATAGCAGATGGTTTAGTTCTATTTTAGGAAAATACATTATCCATTTTTCGCCCCAAGCTAATTCACTGTTTGGTTTTATCAGGGTTTTGTGAATAATATTAAGAATTATCGATTCTTTAGAGTTGTTCCCACCATCTAAGTTTCCAATATTTATCATAGCCTTATGAAGATTAGATATATCATCAAGTATCATTTCATTTGGACTACAACTACCATAAGTCAGGAATTCTTCATATGACGATGTTGTATAAGCCTCATTAAAAGGTCTTGCTTGTTCTAATGTTACTTCATTCATTTTTTCAATTGGCATTATTTTTAATATTGAATTTATATCACTAATTTTATTTATTCTACTAATTACTGATTCATATATCTCCAGCCACAGTGTCATTACATCTTCTTTTTGAAATACAATAAGGAAACAACCGAATTTATTATATTCTGGTTTAGGCATCAATTTATAAGGCACGATATATTTCTTATACATTTCATTGCCATTGACTTCATAGACGTTTGAAGAACTTAGTATTTGGTCTATATTCATTAATGTCTATTCCTAAAAATGGTTTACACATTTCAAGTTAGTAATAATTATTAATTCCATATTTCATTAAACGCGTATTTACCCCATTGCTTGTATACATACTTTCCGCTTAAGTGTGCTTCATTAGGAGTCATCATCTCACAACTAAGATGTGGTCTTTCATTGTTATAGATGTAAATACTTCTGTTTATATTATTAATTGCTTCAACTTTAGTTAATCTACGATCACTGATATCAAACTCTTGTTTTAGAATTCCATTGACTCGTTCTGCTATAGAGTTTTCGTAAGGATCGTACTTCTCCGTCATACTGATCTTGATATTTTCCTTCTCCAATGTATCAGTATATAATGGATTACAATACTGCAATCCACGATCTGAATGATGAATTAATTTCCTCTTAGGATATGTTCTATTTTTTATGGCTTTATCAAGAGCTCTCTTTGTGCTTTCCGTTTTCATATTATCTGAGATTTCATAGCCAACTATTTTTTTAGAGTACGCATCTGTTATTAGACTTAGATATAAATTTCCTTGTTTCGTTTTTATGTAAGTAATATCACTCATCCATATCTGTTCTGGTCGTCTTAAATATACTCCTTTCACTTGGTTAGAATGCTTATTAAATAAGTGGTTTGACTGCGTTGTCCTAGTAAACTTTTTCTTCTTAGGCACCAGCATACGGGCATCTCGGAGTATTTTGAACAACTTGTCTCTACCACATTTAATCTCTGATTCTTCAAATTTTGGCTTTAATAATCCATATAGTTTTAAACAGCCTATTCTTGGCATTCGTTTACGGATTACTTTGACCATTTTAATTATTTGGTCGCTTATCTCCTTTTCATCTTTGAGGCTGCTGTAAATTTTGTAAACAGCAGTTCTACTTATCTTAAGAGATCTTGAAATTGTAACTACTTGGAATTCTTTTCCATTCTGCGGAGTTCTGCTCGTTGATAGTCTGTTAAGTACTTTTTTTTAACGTCAACCTTAAATTCATCTTCGATGATTTCCATTGCAGCTTCCCAAAATCTTACCTTCTTCTTTTCAGCTGTAAGTTGCTTTTGTAGCTCCTTGATTTTCTGTTCTGGTGATTTGCCGCCCATATTTCTTAGTTTTTTATCTAAGTTACCATATTTCTTGACCCACTTCTGTATGGATCCTCTACAGACTTCATATTCTTTGGCTGCTTGATTCATTGAAACTTGGCCATTTTCGACCTTTTCTACAATTGCCATTTTGAAGGCGTGACTGTACCCCTGATAGGTCGGTTTGCTAGCCAGGGTGATGGTTTTCTTCTTACGCATAGGTACTTGTTTTGTTAAAAAACGTGTAAACCTATTTCAGGATAAGACATTTTTTTTGATGGCAACTAACGTATTGGCGATAGGTGGCGTAGGCGATAGCCTATGATCATCCTCATCGCTTGTTAGAGGCTGGTTCTCCTTTTTAAATTAATATTCTTTTGCTAACTATTTTCATTCTTAAAGATATGCAAACAAGCACAACTATCTATTATATATAGTTTATCAGAATGTGCAACTATGCTATTTTGGTTATTTGGAATAGATTCACCGTTTTGAAAATCGATTTTATATTGCCAATTAACTTGATTATTTAGTATGTCAAAACAACCTACAACTATATCTTTTCCTAAATCAGAATTTTGAGATGCTGTAAATAGAATTGAATTCTTATTGTCGGTTGTTTGATTTAT
>CAYZUW010000493.1:0-2458 GCA_964481325.1 uncultured Saprospiraceae bacterium | reverse complement strand
ATAAACGCTCTGAATGATAACATTGAGAATAGAGAAGAAATCTCAAGCCCTCCTGCTTCGCCAACGTGCGCTATGGTTGCTAGTATCGCATCGATCCAGAAACCAGCATAGGCTAGCTCTCTCAGTATTTTTACCAAATCCGTAGTAACGGCTATAACGCCTAGGACTTTGGCAATAGCGAGGGGTATGACAATCGCGGCTGGATAGCCGAGGTGTTGAAAATATCCTTGTACCATCTCTGTGTTTCGGAAGTACATCTGTGCGGAAAATAAAAATATGGCGCACATCAAGGCGGTGGCGATCCAATAAGCAACTTTCAAGGCGATATTCATCTTCAATATTTTTATCAAAGAAAGTAAAAAAGTAGCTGAACTAACAATATTTTTTTAATCAGTGTTCTTGATAAGACCATAAAGTGCTCAAAGTCTTTAAATTTTTCTGAATTCTCTATATAATTTAGTGAGTTCTAAATATCACGACTTGATTGAGCAAAACCTACCAAAAGGCATACCTACTTTCGCTGAACGACCCAATGATCCTGCTGAATACCCCAGTCCTGCTCAGTACCTTCTGTGTATCGCAAAACTTCGAAGTGCTCTTCAAGTAAACTGCGAAAATATGTAGGAGGATGAAAAGCCGCAAAGACTCGGTGCCCTTCTACCGCTTTGCCTCTAGTCACAATGCTCCCTTTATCATAAGCTTTGTTCTCTTCTGCTGTCAATATACGCTTGAAGATAGGACCATGAGAAGTCAATAATAGAACGGCTCCTTTTTTAGACACTCTAGCCAATTCCGCCATCCAAGCAGGGTGGTTGGCTTCAGATAAGTGTGTAAAAATAGAGATGCCATAGACAAAATCAAAGGTACTTTCTTGGTATGGAAGCGGTGGGTTGATTTCGTTTTTCTTGAAAGTGACATTAGGGATATTGTCTGCGCACCAATTGAGGTTGGTTTCATTGTAGTCAACGCCATGGATTTCGCAGTCTTGCACCTGTTCGTGCAAATGCCTAATGATTCTACCTGGCCCACAGCCCCAGTCTAAAATTTTTTTATTCTTTAGCGTGATGAATGGGGCTACTTGATTGACAATGCTTTTGGCTGATTTTTGGCCGCCAAAATAATAGCTTTCATAATGGAGATGAAAGGTTTCAAATATCAAATAGTCTGGTGGCAGCATCACATTTGGATGGGCTTTTAAAAAGGCTTGGTTTACTTTTCGATTCTTGGCTTTGATGTACTGAAACTTGACTTTGTCAAAGATGTGAATCAATCCCAATTTTCGAAAAGGAGCCGTAATTTTACCCGTATTCATTTGCTGGGCTTAAGCACGTTCTATGATGGTGGCATATCCTTGGCCTACTCCAACACACATCGTCACCAAAGCGTATTGCTGATTGGTTTTCTGCAGCTCTAGTGCAGCCGTATGCATAATACGAGTACCAGATACGCCTAAGGGATGACCAATCGCTATCGCACCTCCGTTAGGATTGATACGAGGATCGTCATCTGCCAAGCCTAATTTTCTTGTACATGCCAAGGCTTGCGCTGCGAAGGCTTCGTTGAGTTCTATAATAGCCATATCTTCTAGCTTCAAGCCTGCTTTTGCTAGGGCTTTTTGCGAAGCGGCTACGGGTCCAATACCCATAATCCTTGGCTCTACGCCTACTACAGCCGAACTCACAATACGCGCCAAAGGCTTTAAATCATATTTCTTGATGGCCATATCAGAAGCCACGATGACTGCAGCTGCGCCATCATTCAGTCCAGAAGAATTCCCAGCTGTTACAGAACCTCCTTTGTCTAGCGGTTTGAATGCAGGCCTTAGTTTGGCTAATATTTTTGTAGTGGTGGTAGGACGAATGAATTCATCCTTTTCGAACTGAAGTGGATCTTGCTTACGTCTAGGAATCTCTACTCCGATAATCTCTTCTGCTAGTCTACCACTTGCTTGCGCTGCAGCAGCTTTGCTTTGCGACCAATAGGAAAATTGATCTTGATCTTCACGACTGATGCTGAATAGCTCCGCCAGATTTTCAGCCGTAGAACCCATCCCATCTGTGCCGTATAGTTCCTTCATCTTTGGATTGACAAATCTCCAACCAAAGCTACTATCGTGCATCTTGGCATCCCGACCGAAAGCTTTACTCACTTTGGAAATAACAAATGGTCCTCTTGTCATATGCTCCACCCCACCAGAAATAAAAACGTCGCCGTCTCCTGCCTTGATAGCCCTATTGGCATGAATGATAGCAGACATCCCAGAAGAACAAAGTCTATTGAGTGTCTCGCCTGGTACAGACCAAGGCAACCCAGCAAGCAGGAGACACATTCGAGCTACATTACGATTGTCTTCTCCTGCTTGATTGGCGCATCCATAGATTACGTCTTCGTAGGCATCCAATGGAATATTAGGATTTCTCTTTACAATTTCTCTGATGGGAATTGCCCCTAAATCATC
>CAYZUW010000492.1:0-2476 GCA_964481325.1 uncultured Saprospiraceae bacterium | reverse complement strand
AAAATGGACTATTTTGGATGAGATTTTTTCTTTTTGAAATTCAGTGATGCCTGAGTATCAGTGGATTGAAAAAAGGGGAAATATCGCCAAAAGAGACATTTTAGGGTGCCATAAATTTTCGGAATGGACTCGTCATTCAAAACCACAACATTTAATGTCAAGTAACGGAATCATTACTAAAACGAGTAACCAAGGCTTCGAAGAGACTTATGGCAAACTCCGTAGTATCATTGAAAATAATCCAAACCTTAAAATTATATTAGAGTTGGATCATGCTAAAAACGCTGCGTCGGTAGACTTAGAGCTGAATCCTACTCGAATTATCATGTTTGGTAATCCTAAATTGGGTACGCCCTTGATGAATACTACCGCGTATCTTGGTTTAGATCTACCACAAAAAATATTAGTCACCCAAGGGATAGATGGAAGTGTACAAGTTTCTTACAATGACCCATTGTACTTGCAAGTGAGACACAAGATTGAAGGTGTAGAGGAAGTCTTGACTAAGGTCAAGGGAGCATTGGATAAAATTACCAACGGAGCTATAAGCGCTTAAACCAATATAAATCATGAGATACTTATCGATATTTTTTTTACTTACTGTATTGATGTCTTGCGAAACTAAAGTAGCGACGGTTGATGCACCAGTAGTAGTCGAGAAAGCTGAGAAGGCCAAAGCAATGGCAATGGCTAAGCCTGGAATTATAACCAAGACCAGTAATCAAGGCTTCGAAGAGACTTATAGCAAGCTTAGAGGTATCATTGAGAACAACCCAAATCTTAAGATTATTTTAGAATTGGACCACAGTAAGAATGCTGCCTCTGTAGATTTAAAATTGAACCCAACCCGAATCATTATGTTTGGCAATCCCAAATTGGGGACTCCTTTGATGAATACAACATCATACTTAGGCTTGGATTTACCACAAAAGATATTAGTCACGCAGTCTGCTGGTGGCAAAGTAGAAATTTCATACAATGACCCTATGTATCTGAAAGATAGACATAAAATAGTAGGCGTCGAAGAAGTACTCGCTAAGGTCTCTGGTGCACTCAACAAAATTTCTGATGGAGCACTAAATCCTTAAATGTTTTTTTATGAAGTATCTACCATTATTTTCTTTGTTCCTCCTAATCTTTGCTTGTAGCGATGATGAAGATGTTGTTCAATTGGACAGCAATAACTTGGCGGAGTATATACAACTCAATGAAAATCGAGCGCTAGATGAAGTAATCGCTTGTGCTGGAGGTAAGGCAGATGGATTGTTCGTCGGAGATACAGATCCTACAGCTGTTATCTATTATCCTATAGAAGGCGCCACAGAGATACGGTACTTTGAAACAGAATCTGTTTTGGACTCCACTGATTTCTCACAATACAATGCTAAGGTGCTTGAAAGTGAGCCTTTATTCAATGGTTTTTTGGCCAGATTTAACAATCCTGATTTTGAAGGCGAACGTCAAGGAATTGTTACTTTTCTGACGGAAGGTAGGTTGCATATCAGTAATCCGATTACCCTTAAATCTAATACAAAACCTACAGAGATAAACGAAGAATTATTAAATGTAGTAGAAAATAATATCAACCCTACCTTCGAATGGCAATCTGGCATCATTGATGAAAATGCTATTTACTTTCAGGTAGTCTCAGATGCGGATGGCAATTTGATTTCAGGTACGTATACCTTTGATACAAATTTCACTTTCTACGAATTGGACAATGTGGTACTGAATATCACAGATCCTACTACTAATCCGAGACTTCAACCTCAAAGCGATTATGTATTCACCCTCATGGGTGTAAGTTTGGACAATTGGGTAAATCTATTTATAGAACAGGAGTTTAGTACCCCTTAAATTCACTACCCGTTTCAATCCATACCATGTCTGCAGAATCTGTTATTCAAAAACAAGTAGAAGGATACAATACACGTAACATCGAACTCTTCGCATCTTGTCATGCAGAAGAAGTCCAGCTATTTAACTTCGGAGAAGTAGAACCCTTTTGTATAGGCAATAAAAAACTCCAAGAAATTTATGGAGCTATTTTCAAAGAATCTCCCAATTTGCATACCGAAGTATTGAATAGGATAGTGATGGGCAACACCATCATGGATCACGAGATAGTCACAGGCAGAAACGGAGTAGACAAACTAGAACTAGTAGCCATCTACGAAGTAGAGAATAATAAAATCGCAAGAGCTTATTTCAAGCGTAAGGGCTGGTAATTTTTAGAAGTATTAAAAATTTCTTTGGTGACTTGTGCGAGGTAGAGGAGACTTTGGTGAACTCCCGCGAATCGGGACAAGTTCTGGTGGTTTCGAACAAGTATGCGATGCCTTTCTAATCTATTAAAAACAAAAAAGGCTACCTCAATAAATTGAAGTAGCCCTTACAGTTATCATAGCTCTATACTCAACGGAAATTGGTTTGGGACAATTTATGCGAATTTATTTTGGTCAATATCAAGGCGTGA
>CAYZUW010000491.1:0-2487 GCA_964481325.1 uncultured Saprospiraceae bacterium | reverse complement strand
AAATTGTACATTGAAAATTGCACATTAAATCGGCTTCGCCGATCAAAAAACCTTAAAAATACGGTTCAGCATACGGAGGCCGACGAAGAGATTTTGGCCCTTATTCATGGTTTCTTTATTGTACATGACGCGGATAGGTACTTCGGAGTACTTGGCATTGTGAATCTTGATGTATCGGAGAAGTTCTATGCAAAACTCAAAACCACAATGATGGAGTTTTGATTTTTTGGCAAACTCGGCGGTGAAGGCTTTCATGCCTGATTGGGAATCGCTCACTACAACACCAGTCGCCATACTAGAGACTACATTGGCGATCTTATTATAAAAGATTCTTGAATAGGGGACTTGGTGATTGTCTTTCAAAAAGCGAGATCCTAAGACGATGTCCAGATTTTCTTGTTTTAGCTTTTGCACTAAGGCAGGTATATCTTGAGGGTAGTGTTGCTGATCAGCGTCTATGGTGACAATATTGGTAGCGCCTAATTGGATAGCGTAGGCTATACCCGTTTGGGTAGCGGCGCCAGGGCCTAGATTGATATGGTGTTGGACAAGTGTAGCTCCGCATGTACGAGCAACCTCTGCGGTATGGTCCGTACTGCCATCATCCACTACGATTATGTTATGAAACCCACATTCCTGCGTACTCAGAATCACATTCCCAATGCGGGTTGCCTCATCTTTGGCGGGAATAACTATATAAGTGTTTTGATACATAGCGGCTACTCTCAAATGTAAATATTCTACAAATATAATAATTAATCTTAATGTGTATATTGTTGTTACGCAATTGCGTAAACTTAGGAGGGCTTGTTTTTGCGAGAATTTGCTATATTAGTAATTGTAGAATTAGGAATTTATTAGGTTTGATGCAACCGGATTGCCTGAAAACACATTTAGATCGAATAAGCGGACTCTAAATTTCAAAAGCAGTTCATTTTGAGGAAGTTAGGAGTTGTGATTGCCTACATTGATCAATTAAAATAAGCTTACTTTTCATTGAAAATTGCACACATTGAAGAAGCATTGTACATTGTACATTGAAAATTGTACATTGAAAGAGATTCCTATTATAGTATTGAATTGGAATGGCTTGGAGGATACCCTAGCTTGTATGGCCTCCTTGAAACAGCAAACCTACACCGACTTTAAGGTCTATCTCGCGGATAATGGGTCTGAGAAGTCGGATGTCTCCACGCTCAAAGCACGCTTTGCTGATGACCCTCAAGTAGTGCTATCTTTCAATGCAACAAATCTTGGATTTACTAAGGCGCATAATTTATTGTTTGAAAAATTGCTCCAAGAAGAGTACTCCTATATCGTAACCCTTAATAATGATACTACACAAGAACCAGATTGGTTGGAAAATTTAATTGCCTTTGCACATGAAAAAAAGGCAGATATGGTGAGTTCAAAAATGGTTAATTTTTTTGATCGTACGAAAATGGATAACGCTGGACATAGGATGTTGAATACCGCAGAGATAATTCCCTTGGCTTCTGGTGAGCCTATAGAAAACTGGAATGCTCCTTTCAAAAATTTTGGACCCTGTGCAGGGGCAGCTTTATATTCTACGGCGATGATGCGAGATATCGGCATCTTTGATGAGCGCTTTAGTACGGGCTATGAAGATGCAGAGTATGGGGTACGTGCTTCTATCTTGGGCTATACTTCTTGGTATGTGCCAAAGGCAGTGGTATATCATAAGGTAAGTGCTTCTATCAATAAGGTGCTGGATTATGAATACAAACTCAACATCCAAGAACATATTTTTTATACCTACTACAAGTTGATGCCAAAGGCTTTGCAGTGGATCAATTTTCCATCCTTTGTGTTTAAGTATACGGCCATCTTCGGAATCGATATCATACTGCGTCGCAAGGTATTCTATAAAGTGATGAAAGAGGCATGGCGGCGTACCTTGCGAGATAATAAATCTGAGATCAGTACGGCTCGTCAAAAATTTTACGGATCGCACCAGCCTATGTCTACCTGGCGTATCTGGCGCATGCAAACTTTCTTTCTTTGGTTCGATATCCAGCGCTTTTGGAAATTTGTAGTCGTAGGGGAGAAGAGTTTTTTGGAGAAGTAAACAGCGTGACAAGGGTTTAGGAAAAAGAAAATAATAAACACATCCAAATAGTACATCCTAAAAATCTTTTAGTCATACGTATCTTGATTCAGACGGAGAGTGAAAGCAGAAACCACAAAAAAATTTACTAAAGAGGGTTTAGATGTTTAAGAATGACGGTAGACTTTAGATGTTTTTCTAAGTATTAGATATTATTATAAACTCTTGATTCATAATGATTTGACGAGATATTGCCATCGCTTTGGCCAGATTTAAGATCAAAGTTTATATGTTAACCCTAAAAGTGAATCTTATAAAAAAATCTTAAAAATTCATAAATTAAAGAATTATGCCAAGTTTATTGCTGTGATAATAAATACATTATTTATTACAGAAATATACCATATGTTTTTTAATTG
>CAYZUW010000490.1:0-2509 GCA_964481325.1 uncultured Saprospiraceae bacterium | reverse complement strand
ATACAAAAGCCTTTTTTAGCTTACAATGAAAGCCACGGCTTCGTTTCTGCAGAAAAACCTACAGCCGAGCCTAAATGTATAATTTATACAAAAGAATACCTCTTCAGTAATTATTCAGACCAAAGTATTGAATTACTAAAAGGAAAACTATTTATTCATAGTGAAAAAGCTAGTCATGCATTTATACAATGTATGAGATTATACATTCCGCTTGTCATAGCTCCACTAATCACTAAAGAAAAACCTTTAATTATAACCCATCAAGCACAATCAATTGATGGGAAAATAGCCACTAATTCTGGCTCTTCTCAATGGATAGGTAATCAAGCAAACTTAATACATGCACACCGGATACGAGCTGTAGTTGATGCGGTCTTAGTTGGTACAGGCACTATTTTAAATGACAAACCTAAGTTGAATGTTAGACATGTTGAAGGGAAAAATCCCATCAGACTTTTTTTAACGAATTCCATGCAAAATTTTTCTGATCAACCAAAAGTAGAAGAAACAAAAACATACCTGCTTAGGCAATTCGGTTGTTGTGAAAAAGAAGAGACATATGGTGGATTTATAGACAAAATAATATATTATAAAAAACATATGTACCTCGACCTTTGTTCTACCTTATATCAAAACGGGATCAAGTCGATTCTTATTGAAGGAGGAAGCAAAATAATAAGTAGCTTCCTTGAATCCGAAATGGTAGATTTAATGCAATTTCACATTTGTCCTTCTATATTTGGATCAGGTATCCCGTCGGTTTCACTAGATAATATATCTAGTGTAAATCAAAGTAGACAATTAAACAACGTTTTTTATACACAATTAGAAGATGCAATGATGCTCACTGGAGAGCTCACAAAAACGAATCCTTTATATGAAAAAAAAAATCAAGAAACAGGCTGAAGCCCCCATACCAACTCAATATGGTGAATTTATGTCTATCGCGTATTCTGTAGATCATAATGACAAAATGCCTCACATGGTTTTTATTAACCCTTCTACGGATTTTCACAAAACTGTTAATGTTCGCGTACATTCTGAATGCATGACGGGCGATGTGTTTGGAAGTTTTAGATGTGAATGTGGTGAGCAACTTCAAGGTGCCTTAGAGTATATTGCCAATAATGGAGGAGTACTAATCTATCTTCGCCAGGAAGGTAGAGGCATAGGTATTATCAACAAATTACACGCTTATACCAAACAAGATGAAGGCTACGATACTGCTGAAGCTAACAAAGTTCTTGGCTTTGGATACGATGATCGTACCTATGAAGATGCAATTACAATATTGACTGATTTAAATATAAAAGCGATTAATTTAATCACCAATAATCCCGATAAAATTAAGGCTATTGAGAGTAGCGCCATATATGTAAATAAAAGAGTTGTGCTTGATATAGAACCAAAGATTGAAAACATGGGATATCTAAGAACCAAGAAAGAAAAATTTGGCCATCAGCTAAATATTGTCTAAAGTCCATGAAGGCTCTTTGGCATATCGATAGTTGTTGTTCGAAATTAATAGAAGAAAAAATCAACAACAAGGCGAACCATCTAACTGAGCCTATTTTATTAAAAGCAAAATTCTCTCTTGTCTCCAATGGTACTGAACGTTTAGTATCTCTTGGTAGAGTTCCCTTACATTTAAGTGAAAAAATGAAGGTTCCTTATATGGAGGGTGATTTTTCTTTACCCATCAAATATGGATACTCCATGGTAGCAGAAAATGATAAAGCTACCTATCATACCATGCATCCACATCAAGAAGAAATCTGGGTAGAAAAATCTAGCTTATTCAAATTACCAGAAAACATTCCCCTTTACAGGCTTCCATTAATCAGTAATTTAGAAACTGTAGCAAATGCAATTTGGGATGCGAATATTACGGCAAAAGATGCGGTCGCTATTTGCGGATTTGGAAATATTGGTGCTTTATTAGCCAATACGCTTAGAGTACATTTTGACATAGAAGTTGATATAATAGAAATTGACAATTGGAAAATTGACAAGGCTATATCTCTTGGGTGGAATGTAAACAAGAAAGCACGCTATGATGTAATCTTTCATACCACAGCGCAGCAGGTCGCGCTTCTTGATTCTATCAACAAACTAAATGTGGAGGGAAAACTTATTGAACTGAGCTGGTATGGAGACAAGAAATTATCTATTCCTTTAGGAGAGGCTTTTCACTACAATAGGCTACAAATTATTTCTAGCCAAGTTTCTAAAATACCCCTGTCAAGAGCGAAAGAACACAACTATAAAACTAGAAAAGAACTAGTTTGCAATTGGCTTCAACACGACAGTTACGATGATTTGATAACTGATATTATCCCATTTAGCGAGTCCCCAATATTCTACAACAACTTGAGAACCGGTAAGCAAGGAGAAGGCTTGATTTGGATAATTGAATACAAATAGTACAAACCTTTAATTAGTTATAAGAAAATCGAATTAGATCAAGAACAATTTAACTATAATCGGGCAACTAATAAGCTTAAAATAC
>CAYZUW010000489.1:0-2520 GCA_964481325.1 uncultured Saprospiraceae bacterium | reverse complement strand
TAGAGAAATCGGTTCTGAATGGATGGGCTATAAGACTTGGCAAAAACTAGGGATAATAAACCGTGTTACAATTCAGTATAGATATTATTTCGGACTTATTACATCGAATATAGAATTACCTACTTTATGAAAGTAAGTTTATATTAGCTTATACCATTTAATGTTTAAGATGCCGAATTAGATTTTGTGCTGAATTTTTCAAGTTCAAGGCATGAACGAAATGGTGCGTAGCAGAGAAGACCCAGTGGGTCTTGTCAACGTAGAGAACCGCTAGCGGGTGGGATTGCCAATTAGCTTCAGCTAAGGCGAGTATTTTTAACGCAGAAATTGAGAGATTCAGTCAAAAGAAAAACGGCAATCTAAGGTACATATTTCAAGATTTGCTTATATTTTTTAAGCATATATTACTCATTTGCAAAGCTTTCAATTGTCAGGAATAGTCTGAATAAGAACTTAAATACAATGAATTCTATTACCATCCTATAAATCTAATTGAAGTCTTACACTTTAGCTCATTCAGCTTTTTCTTCAATCACCAGAGGATACTCCAAAAATGCTTCTCCTACCACACGATTGACTTTCGCTTCAATAGCATCCAAATCAGTTTCTCCTCTGCCTTGGGCAAAAGATTCCCATATGAGTGCATTTTTCTCTTTGTCGATAAGGTCAATGATCATACTACCTTTTCGATACTCCTCTACAATGGTTTCTCTATGCGTAAAAGTTTGATACCCATAATAAGATCTATAATAATGACCTGCGTGATAAGGGTCATATCCATTGTAGCCATAATTAGTAGTAGAAGCCCTTACATAAGTTCGTTCTTCATCCTTTAGAGAGAACTGTATAGCGACCAACATCTCCGCGGAGTCTTGGTCTTTAACTTGCTTATAGTTTCTTTTCTCTAATTCTCGAATCACTGCATTCTCGACCACTCGACGGGGAAAAGATTTAACCAAGGTTGGATAAGGATTTTCCTTTGTAGGCGGTTCGGGTAAGAGATAGAAATTTTTATAGCTCTTATAATCCACTGTATCATCTCTAAGCGTCTTGATGTTGACGCCTGAGGTGGTAGCACAAGTAGATAAAAGAAAGGCCATTAATAAAACTAATGAAACTAGGGGATTAAAGCGCATAAGTACTAAACTTGTTATAGGTTTTATGTAAAAACTCAAATCTAAAGAGATCTGGTACAATCATCGTCCAAGAACGTCAAGGCTTTTGACCAAGGACAGGATAGAGAACAGTTATGTAGGATATATGTTCAAGCTAACTTTGAAAAGATTATGGAGGAATTAATAAATAGATGCTTGGGTAGACTCATCAAAAATGCATCATGTACTAATATCTTTCTTTTCAAATATTTTGTAAGCAGCTACTATCAGAGCTACACTTATTAAAAGCGTAATTCCAATCATAGGAAAATTAGTGCTATAATTGGAATCATACAAGTCAAAATTTAGATAATGAAAAGGAGATAGATACCCAATCCATTGTATAGATTCTGTAGTCTTTGCTATGGCATTCAGGAAATAAGAGCCAAATACAATACCTACCACTATCCCCATAAAATTTCTATTGGGCTTAAGCAACATGGATAAGAATAAACCTACACAAGAAAAAAACACTATTAGGAGTAAACCATGTAGATGCATCGTTATAAAAATAGACCATTTCACGCTATCTCCGCCCAAGACAATCACAAATAATATTGCTGAAATGGTTTGGATCATATACGCTATTAAACTGAGGGTGAATAGGGTAAGGACTTTGGTACTAAAGATACTCTTTCTGGAAATCGGTTTGGTCAACAAAAACTCGGCAGTCTTATTCTTTTCTTCCTTTGAAATGATAGTGGCTCCTGTAGAGGAACTAAATATCGCAAGTAAGACCACAATGTAAACGCCATAGTAAGTATTGTATAGACCCAGTATGCTATTGAAAGTTTGCCCATCAAGTCCCATGGCTTTCATCATGCCCGCTGGCATTTTACTCAATATTTCTGCCATTTCGTTTCCAACATTTTTCATGTAAGGAAAAATAGACATCACAAGTATTGTAAACACCAAAACAATGCTTGTCCAAAGAAATAAGTTGGTTCTATTTCTCTTGAGTTCTTTGTAGTATAAATTTCTATTCATAGTAGTTAATGAATATCGATTCTAAATCTGGTTCTTCCAGAATGGCGTCTTGTAGCTCTATGCTAGACATCCATCGAAGCAAATTATCAATAGGACCCACATACTCTAGCGTGAGCTTGTTTTTCGTCCAATGAGGATTTTGAATACCTTCAGGGAATTGTAAGTCATTCGGTCTTTGACTAAAAAGCAAGGTGACTTTTTTCATCTGTTTTTTCAGCAAGGACTGGATGTCCTCCTTAGCAACGAGTTCTCCATTCTTGATAATGGCCGCTCGGTGACATAGTGATTGCACCTCTGATAAAATATGGGAACTAAAAATAAGGTAAGTGCTTTTTTATTTAAAATTTTCAAAGGCTTAAAAAAAAACATTTTCCTTAAA
>CAYZUW010000488.1:0-2530 GCA_964481325.1 uncultured Saprospiraceae bacterium | reverse complement strand
AGCCTGATACGATGAAGGCAGAAACGCCAGAATTGAGAGGCCTCAAGATCTTAGGTAAAATAGAAATAGCAGATAAGAAGAAAGATAACAAGGATGCTAAGAAGCCGGTAGCTTCATCCAATGAAGCCAAGAAGCGAAAACGAAGAAGAAGAAAAGTTTCTGATACTGGCGGCGGACGAGGTGGCAATAATCGCGGCGGACGAGGCAATAATAAATCAGGAGGTCGTAGAGAGCCCGTTGTAAAAGAAGTTTCTCAAAAAGAAATCGAAGAGAAAATCAAGGCAACAATGGCTAAGATCTCTGGAGGAGGTAAGAAGAAGCGTCAAAAACTCAGAAGAGAACACCGTGAAAATGTAAGAGAGAAGCAAGAAGCAGCTGCAGCTGAAAAGCAAACAGATGTGATTCAGTTGACGGAGTTTGTTTCTGTTTCGGATCTCGCATCGCTATTTGAAATATCAGTTACGGATGTGATTACGGCATGTATGAACTTAGGGGTGATTGTTTCTATCAATCAAAGATTAGATGCAGAAATCATCGAATTGGTCGCAGAAGAGTTTGAAAGAGAAATAGAATTTATAAGCGCAGAAGAGCAAATAGAGGAAGAGGAAGAGATAGTAGATGATCCTGCAGATTTAGTAGATAGAGCACCAATTGTAACGGTGATGGGTCACGTAGATCACGGTAAGACTTCTTTACTGGATTATATCCGTAGTGAGAACGTTGCTAGTGGTGAAGCAGGTGGAATTACCCAGCATATTGGGGCTTATGAGGTGAAGACCGCTGAAGGGCGAAAGGTTACCTTCCTAGATACTCCAGGTCACGAAGCCTTTACGGCCATGAGAGCAAGAGGGGCTAAGGTGACGGATGTCGCGGTGATTATTATCGCAGCGGATGATGCGATCATGCCGCAGACTAAGGAAGCTATTAGTCACGCGCAGGCAGCGGGAGTGCCGATGGTATTTGCCATAAATAAAATAGATAAAGACGGCGCTGATCCTGAAAGAATCAAAGGACAGTTGGCAGAGATGAATATCCTGGTAGAAGATTGGGGCGGCAAGTTCCAGTCTCAAGATATATCTGCAAAAGCCGGTACGAACATAGACTTATTGATAGAAAAAATATTGCTTGAGTCAGACTTACTTGAACTCAAAGCTAATCCAAACAGAAATTCTGTTGGTACTGTGATAGAAGCCTCTCTTGATAAGGGTAGAGGGTACGTTACCAAGATGCTCGTACTGAATGGTACACTGAATATTGGAGACTCTATCGTAGCGGGCGAATTCTCTGGTAAGATCAAAGCCATGTACAATGAAACAGGTAAGAAGGTGAAATCCGCCGGTCCTGCATCACCAGTACTTGTCCTAGGATTGAATGGTGCCCCGCAAGCGGGTGAGAAATTTAAAGAAACAGAAACGGATCAGGAAGCGCGTTCCATTGCGACGAAGCGTAACCAGATCGTAAGAGAACAAAATAATAGAGCGTCTAAGCGTATCAGTTTGGATGAAATCGGACGTCGATTGGCATTGGGTACATTTAAGGAGTTGAACTTGATCGTGAAGGGAGATGTGGATGGATCTATCGAGGCCTTGTCTGATGCATTAATCAAACAATCTATAGATACCGTCTCTGTAAACGTAATACACAAAGCAGTAGGTCAGATTATCGAATCAGATGTACTCTTAGCATCTGCATCGGATGCCATCATCGTTGGTTTCCAAGTGAGACCATCGCAAGGCGCACGTCAGTTAGCTGAGCGTGAAGGGGTACAAATCAAGATGTACTCTATCATCTACGAAGCCATCGATGAGATTCGTTCGGCTATCGAAGGTTTATTGGAACCCAAAGAGGAAGAAAAAATCGTGGGTCAAGTGCGTGTACAAGAAGTATACAAAATCTCACGTGTGGGTACGATTGCAGGTTGCTTAGTCACTGAAGGAAAAGTAATGCGTAATAATTATATCCGTCTGATTAGAGATGGTATCGTTATCTATCCAACGAAGGAAGGTGTTACAGGACAAATTGCTTCTCTCAAGCGATACAAGGATGACATCAAAGAAGCCAAGAACAAGACCGAATGTGGTCTGTCTATCAAAGGCTATAATGACATTAAGGTCGATGATGTGATTGAGGCGTATGAAGTGATCAGTGTGAAGCAGACCTTGGATTAATGGTGAATTGTAAATGGTGAATTGTGAATTCGGCTTTTACGTGTTCGTTTGACTAGCACCAATCAATTAGCAAAAATATAAAGGAGCGTTTCAGTTTTGGCTGGAGCGCTTTTTTGTTTTGGGGCTAAAGAATCTGCATACACTTAAACGGAGCATTTATAATTTAGAAAAGGATGTTTATTTGTTGAATCGTTTATTTGTACGCGTATTTTTTTTAAAAATGTTGATTTGCCGAATCGTTTATGTGCGCATATTTTTTTCTTTAATTTATATTCCTCTTTGATATTTGAACAAGTAAGCGTGTCCATGCCTGAAATAGGTTTAGGGTTTTCAAAGCAAAAAAATGCAAAGAAAGCCAAAGA
>CAYZUW010000487.1:0-2559 GCA_964481325.1 uncultured Saprospiraceae bacterium | reverse complement strand
CGTTCCTATAACACTCGGAATCACGGGATCGTGATGGCCCCTAATAATTAACCTATAACATCAACGAAAAAATTTATGAAGTAGCAGGCTGACTATTGACTGAATGAATAGCTTGAGAAATATCTTTAAGCAGACTAGGGTCTTTTTCGAGGGCGTTGCCTACTACCACAACATCAGCTCCTGCCTGTACATTTTCGAGTGCTTTCTCTGGAGTGCGAATCCCACCTCCTACAATCAATGGAATATCTACCGTACTAGATACGGCCTCAATCATGTCTGCAGCGATTGGCTTAGCAGCGCCACTCCCAGCGTCCATGTATATCATCTTGAGTCCAAGCATCTGTCCTGCGAGCGCTGTACACATCGCAACATCAGGTTTGTTAGCTGGAATAGGTTGCGTGTTACTAATGTAAGACACAGTAGTCGAAACGCCGCCATCTATAAGCATATAGCCTGTGGACAAAATCTCTAAAGGACTTACGCGCAAATATGGCGCTGTGACGACATGCTTCCCTATCAGTAGTTCGGCATTGCGACCAGAGATGAGAGATAAAAATAATAGGGCATCTGCTTTATAACTAAGCTGAAAAGAATTGCCAGGGAAAAGTACCATCGGGATGTCGCACTTCTCTTTAATTCTCTCGAGGCAATGGTCTAGCATATTGTTCACAATCAGACTGCCTCCGATGAAAAAGTAATCTACCTGTGCTTCTGTAGCTTGATCGATTACCTGTTGCATGTTATCCATACGGACCTTGTCTGGGTCAATCAAAACCGCAAACTTTTTCTGTCCCGTTTTTTTTGCTTGAGAAAATGATTCGTATATGCCTTTGTCTACTAATGCCATCGCGTCAAAGATAATACAAATGTTGTACTTAGAGAATTATGTGCTCTATGGCATTATACATCTTGCATATGCCAATAGGCTTGTTGTATGCTTCGACAAGTAAGTACTAAGGCTGGTGAACGAGTACATATTTAGCGTTTTTTGACCAAACTGCGTATCCAAGCAGGAATAATCAAAGCGCCAACGAATATATAAAGATAATAGGTCATAAGGCGCCACAAGATGGCTACTATGGAAGAGGTCGTCTCGCTGGATATATAATCTAGTACGAAATCATGAAATAGTATCTCCGCTACCCCTGCGCTACCAGGCGTCGGGCTGAATGCCATAATCACAAACATGGTTTCTAGTCGAGCATATAATGCACCTTGTGTAAAAAGATCTGTAGGAATATCTTGCTGAAATCCAATTATAAGACAATTGAGTAGAATAAATCGACTAGACCACGCCGTGGCGGTAGCCAAAAAGGCCTTTAGGCCAAAGCTAAATCCATTGTTAGCCATCTCTGCAGAGGCCGTGATGAAGTCGTCTCCTAATTTATTGGCCCTGGTCTGCCATCTTTTAAATAGACGAAAATCGGTCACCCACAGCGCTATTCTTTTGAGGCCCTCTGGCTTGATGAATAAACCATAAAAGAAAAACAAACCATACAGTGCCATGAAAAAATACGCAAATACGAAGGACTTACCCCAGGTGTCTAGATGGGCAAAATCAGTCAAGCCTGGCCGTATAATCGAAGCGCCGTATAAAAAATATAATATAGGTAGCGTGCCTATGAAAAATATGGTATCCAATATAGCGGTATACAATATTATTGCTGTTACTCTTGCAGCTGATAATTTCTCTCGACTCAATACGAAGAGTGCCGCCGCCGAACCGCCTACCGCAGTGGGTGATACGGCGGAGCTAAACTCCCAAATAAATATCAACTGGATAGATTTGATCCAAGAAAACACCCCCTGCGAAAGTATGCGTAGTCGCAATGCATAGGCCAAATGGCGCAACACAAGAAAGAATGTGGCGATGCCCACCCAAAATACCATATTTGCATTCCATGCAATCTGGGTAAACTCCTGCCAGTCTATTTTACTGAATATAAAATATATAAGGACTGCTGCTCCAATAAAAATGGGCAACATAATTTTAGATGTGTCAAGCTCTTTTGTAGAGTTTGCCTGGGATTTATTCATCGCTTAGTATCAAACATTCCTGTTTGTTTTAGGTTTTCAAATGGTTTTTATACATAATATTAATAGCTCAGATTTTCTCCAGAATTAATTGATTTGGGTAATTTTTGAAAATTGCTGAACTTTGTACACAAATAAACGAAATCATTATGGAACAATGGCTTTATTTAATTCTTTTTGGCTCAGTAGCAGGTTTTATTGCTGGTCAATTAATCGGCGGCGGCGGCAGGGGCCTGATTGTAAACATCTTTGTCGGTATTGTAGGTGCCGTAGTCGGAGGCTGGCTATTTACCACCTTCAACATTAATGTTGACCTTGGTTTTGGAAATTTGGTCAACAAGCTGCTAGAAGCTGTAGCGGGTGCTTCTGTATTACTTATCGTCATGGGTATGTTGGGAGGTAGGCGTAGGAGGTAAATACTGTCTACTATCTTATTCACTTCTTTATCCTTTTGCTTCTTCTTCTGTTAAGTTTTCTAAGCTAGAATGTTTTAGCAAGCCATAAATACTGTTATATTATCAACAT
>CAYZUW010000486.1:0-2573 GCA_964481325.1 uncultured Saprospiraceae bacterium | reverse complement strand
ATCAAAGATGACAAAGCGATTGACAATGATCTATTAGACAGTCATTTTGATTTAGCTCAAATGAATATGAGTGATCAAATAATGATAACCACCAAACCAGAAGAGACGCTTAAACCGGAGAATCGCACTTTACCTGAAGCTACACCTATAATAGAAGCTCCAGAGTTTGAAGAAGCTACGGCAAATACTAATAACGATATAGACTTATTTTTTGAACAAGAAGAAAAAGAAGAGTTGCTTAAGTCTGAAAAGCGTGAATCTGATCATGCTACTATGAGCTCTATTACAGTGACTAATAAAGTGGAAATCGCTCCAAAAAGAGCTAGGGGCAATTATCCTACTAAAACTGGATATGAGGTTAAGAAAGCTGCACAGAAAAAATACTATGCTAAGAGTAAAGTCAAAAAGCGTAAGAAAAAAAATCGTAAATTTTTCGGTAAGAAAAAGTCTGACACTTGCTATAACTTTTAACTTCGACTATTTATAGTCTCCTAATAGAAGCTAAATAAAAAAACTCCAGTCTAGTCGACTGGAGTTTTTTTTTTAATTTATTGGAATATTTAAGCCCAGCGTAATTTCTGCATATTCATTATAGACTTTCTGTCCTAGGTCTACTCTACTAATATCAACTAAGCCTTGATATTTTCTAACAGCAAGAATCAAATCAAAATTATTAGCGATTGATCGAGAAAACTGAACTATTCCGTTTACCCCAAAGTCTAATGGTTTGAGATCGGAAGATTCCAATTCACTACCTACTATTACATTCTCTTCAAATTGGAAGTTTTCAATACGATCATTCAAAAGGTATGAAATTGACGGTCCTAAACCTAGTGAAATTGTATTTCTTCCGAATTTAAACTCCATATAAGGGGCGGAAGCTACAGAAAGGTAATTCAATGAAACATTATGCACAAAGAAACCGGGTTGAGATGGGATTCTATTAATGCTATTGCCGCCTATACGATGGTATGCTAATTCCGCACTTAAAACTATATTCTTCCTTAGTCTTCGATTATAAGATCCTCTAAAGGATAAATTACTAACACTATGTGAACTTAATAATATCGATTCCTCTTTCATGGAATAAATAGGGATGGCGGAGTTAGAAATACCTCCTGAAAACGAGAAAGAGCTATTTTGAGCGTTTAGATTCGTAACTTGAAATAAAGCACACAATAATATAGCTAAAAAAGGAAGGTCTTTTCTCAAAACTTACAAATGGTTGGTTGTTATACTTATTGTAACGGGGAATACTGTACGCTAGTCTTAATAATCAGAATTTTAACATTAAGAAGGAGTGCACTCTAAAAACTACTATAATTCTAAACTGTCACCTCCGCCGATTATTCCCCTCTATTCGAACTATTGGTTTCCGGAATGGAGTCTTGGATTTCCCTATTTTTTAGATCAAAAATAAAGATTACGCCTCTTTCAAGGCGGCCTTATAAACAGATAAGCACCTTTGACGAGCTTCTTTGTGGTCAATTATAGGAGCTGGATATTCTTCTGTGCCGAATTCCGGCACCCATTTATTGATATATTTAAATTCTTTATCAAATTTTTGCTGCTGTGAATATGGATTGAATATTCTAAAGTAGGGAGCTGCGTCAGTTCCACATCCAGCTGCCCATTGCCACCCTCCATTATTGCTAGCTAAATCAAAATCTAAGAGTTTTTCTGCAAAGTAAGCTTCCCCCCAAGTCCAATCGATCAATAAATGCTTGGTTAAAAAAGAGGCTACTATCATTCTTACTCTGTTATGCATATGACCTGTATGCATTATTTCACGCATGCCAGCATCTACAATCGGATATCCAGTTCTGCCTTTTTTCCATAATTCAAAATGTTTTTCGTTATTTACCCATTGAATTTCAGCATACTTCGCCCTGAATGGACCACTCTCCACATGAGGGAAGTGGTTCAAGATATTCGAATAAAAATCTCTCCAGATCAATTCGTTCAGAAAAACTTCACTTAATGAGGAGGCTTTTCGGGCCTTTTCTCTAATACTCACTGTGCCAAACCTAAAATGAATGCTTAACCTAGAAGTACCATTGACCGCAGGAAAGTCTCTATTTTCGCCGTACTTTTTTATCAAGCTTTGACTAATGGTTAATGGAGGAATTTCAAGTTTACTGGTCTCAAAACCCATAGATTGAAGACTTAAAATTTTTCCCGTCTTATATTTGACAAAATTTGAGGCGTACTTTAAACTTGGATATGCTTTAAAAAAATAAGAATCCTTTGGCTGACTTACTGATGTCGAAACTAATTTTGCCTTCCATACTTTGGAGTAAGGAGTAAAGACGGTGTATGGAGTGCCATCTTTTTTAAGTACTTCATCCCTGTCAAAAATCACATGATCTTTATAATCATTGTATTCTATTCCAGCTGAGTTCAATAGAGAACTGATCTCCAAGTCTCTTTTTTTCGCATAAGTTTCATAATCCCTATTGGTATAAACAGATACTACATCAAATTCTGATAACAGTTTTTGCCAGACTTCCGTTGGGTGTCCACATCTAATGAGAAGGCCACTTGCATATTTTTTGAGTTCTGCATTTATATTT
>CAYZUW010000485.1:0-2574 GCA_964481325.1 uncultured Saprospiraceae bacterium | reverse complement strand
CGCGAATATTTTATTGAAGCCTACTTTTGAGAGTAAGAGAGTAACACCTCATTGCTCTCGAAACGCATCCAATAGATTGGAGAATAGACATCGAGTTTATATCTTACAGAAAACAAACAGGACCGGATTTGATAAATAGAAGAGTTTTTGCAAAAGGAATAGCCGCTATGAGTGCAGGCATACTGCTACCAGGACTTAGCACTTGCTCTTCCGTAGAAGACAAAGTTTCCTCAAGCACACTACCTAATAATTGGATATGGTTAAGACCAAACTTGAAGTGGACCGATGATCAATGGAAATCTGCCTTTGCCAATCTCAGAGAAATAGGCATCGAAGCCATATTACCCCAGGTCTATGATTCAAGAGCTGCCCTATTTGACCACCCCTCTATGCCTGTAAAACAAAGATGGCTAGAAAGAATATTACCCATAGCCCATCAAGCAGGATTAGAAGTGCACGCATGGATGTGGAGTATGATATTGGACGAACCCAACATGATAGAAAACCATCCAGATTGGTTTTCTGTCAGTAGAGAAGGTAAGCCCTCCCACACAGATCCAGCCTATGTGGGCTATTACAAATTCATGTGTCCTTGCCACCCCGAAGTGCAAGAATTCGTAGGCAACAACGTAGCCGCTCTAGCGAAGATTGAAGACTTAGACGGGATTCACTTAGATTATATTAGGCAACCCGACGTTATTTTAGCAGAGGCATTGCAACCGAAGTATGATATCGTTCAAGACAAAGAATATCCTCAATATGATTACCCTTATTCAGACTTTTGCCGAGAAGCATTCAAAGAACAATCTGGCATAGATCCGATGGACTTGGGCGACGAAGCCCCCGCGCATGAGTCATGGCGACAGTTTAGATACGATGCCATTAGCAATGTCGTAAATAATTTTGCTGTGCCCCAAGCCAGAAAACAAAATAAAAAAATAACTGCAGCCGTTTTTCCTAATTGGGAAAGCGTCAGACAACAATGGCATCGTTGGGACCTAGATGGATTCCTCCCCATGCTGTATCATGGATTCTACAATGAGAACATCCCTTGGATAGGAAAACAGGTGTCCAAGAACAAGGCCATGTTAAAAAATGAGAAACCAATTTACGCAGGGCTCTATCTCCCCCATCTAAAACCAGAAGAGATAGCAGCTGCCTATCGTACTGCCATAGAAAATGGGGCAGCGGGGGTTTCATTTTTCGGGTATGGAGATCTTAGTGAAGGTTTTGTGAAGGAGATAAAGAGTCTGTTGGGATGAGTAGTTTTCTTACCAACTATTCAGCCCCAACAATCGGGACCGGATACTCTGCCATAATTTTTTCCACAGCTAATGCAAAAGTATGTTGGCGCACCCCTGGATCTTCTGCGATTATTTCCTCCCCCTTACTTTCCCAGATTAGTTTTTTTCCCTGAGCATCATAAACATCGCAAATCAATGTACCCTCTGTAATTTTATAGGTGTCATAAGTGGTTATGGGTCTGCTATTGTTACCGCCCCAACCATAGCCTGGCCCATATCCATAATATCCTCCATAGCCGTAGCCATTGCCATAATTATAATCCCTTCCATAAGAATTTATATTTCCAGGGCTACCTTCTGTTGCAGATGTAGTATCATCGTGCTTCTCTGTATGGATATAGAGTCCTATTATAATATCCCCTTCAGCCGTAACAGGTTTAAGACCTCTACGATTGAATTCATTAGTGAATGCTGCTTCCAAAAATTCTTTGTCAGAATCCGTGAGAAATTTATCGGTATTTTCCTCCCATCCATGGTAACAATAAGTCTTAAATTGAGTAAAATCAACCTTTTTATCATATTTTGAAGTTACTAGGACGCTTGTTGAGCAGCCTACAAAAACGGTAATTAAACAAAGGAAAAATAGTACGATCTTAATATTTTTCATGATTGATTATTATTAGCTTAAAAGATGGTAAATATATACATATAATGGAATTAGAAACAAGGTCGAGTCTATATAGTTATACTTTCTTATCAAAGCGGATAAACTTAACTGGAATATCATCTGTCAACCAAACTCCATTCTTAGAAAGGTAAAAGATATGCCCTGATTCTAGTATAGCTTGGCATTGTACCTTTAAAATTATTGACTTGCCATGTCTACCGCCCACTTTAGTTGCTGTTTCCAGATCTTGAGATAGATGTACATACTGTCTGTTCATCTTTTTTAGCCCATCCCTTTTGATAGCTTCAATATTTTTGGTAGCTGTATCATGAAATATAGTATGATAGGAGGTGTTGTTTCTTTCAATTCTACATCAATTTGGATGGAATGTCCTTGATTGGCTCTAATCCTACCTTGTGCTTCATCTAATTTAAATCTCTGTTTATTGTTGGTCTCCACTACTTCTTTCAAATCTTCGTAGCTCACATTTTTACCATCTAAATGCAGGTTTCGCAATAGCTCATCCACTTGCACCCAACCATTTTTATCCATGGTCAAGTTTAGACGTTCCGGTTGGTGTCGAAGTTGTAGGCTTAAAAATTTACTGAGGTCTCTTGTTTTCATAATGTTTTAATCGTTTTTTAACAATCAATTGTATAAAGC
>CAYZUW010000484.1:0-2579 GCA_964481325.1 uncultured Saprospiraceae bacterium | reverse complement strand
GTGTAGACTCATAATTCAATCTAAAATTTATTTAAAGATTCGTTTCCGACAAGGGATAGGAACGGGCACGGAGATGGTCAGAATAAGTGATACCATTTGTACTCGAAAATTTCACTTATATTTTGATAGAAGTTTCCAATCTCGGCGTTAAAAATACTCATGATAGCTAAGGCTATCCTTGTGTTTTTTGCCTTGACCTAGAAAACTTCTATTCAAAATCTATTGCAAACATTTCAAGTACAAATGGTATATGAATCCTAGTCTGTGGGAGCTCCGAGAGGTACGAGCGAAGATCACTCAGACTATTGGATGAATCTGATTCTGGACATCGTAGTAAAGTGGAGAGCCCGATCCCGATGTTTTTCCATCGGGATGGCGCCTAATAAAATAAGAGAAAGAAATAAGAGCCCTAGGCAACTCTTAGCTTAGGTTTCTCCTTAATTACCCTGATATTTTTGTGGTCCTTGATACGCTGGATAATCGCTTCTTTATCTTCGGTAGTGAAAGTCGCTAGATTCAGATCAAACATCCGTCCGTTGAAGGTATCAGGGCTAGACATCCAAAGCACATTGTTGAGCAATTTGTACTTAGTCGTCTCAAAGCTGAAAGTGAATATGTTTTCGTCAGAAGAGGCTCCTTCCCAAAACACAGTCAAGGCAGTATCATCAACGATGACTTTAAGTACGTTACCTACAATGGGAAAAACCATAATCGAAAGTAAGTAAGTGTAGAAAATAAGCCAGCATAGTGTGGCGATGCTCATTATGTACCAGTCAAAAACTGGATAAGTAATCAAAAGATAAATCAAGCCCAATAAGGCTGGGATAACCAAGTAGTAGCTCACTCTATATATCTTATATAAAAAATCGGGCATCCTTAACTTCGGATAGAACAATCCTAAACGCTTTTTATAGGCTTGTGTTTTGAACTTATACATAAGCGTCTCTGGCAAATAAATCAGTGTACCTATAACAATACCTAGAATGGCGAAATTAAATTGGATGTCGAATGCAGTGGCTACTGCGATTAGGAATAAGAATCCAGCTACGAACCAATAGAAACCTTTATTGCGAAACTGATGATAACTTATAATACGCTGCTTAAGCTTTGAATTCTCCATGGGCAATTGATATAATTTCTTCGAAAGGATGTCCTTCGAAAAAGAAACGTACGAGAATGCAAATTAGCTGAGTCTAAATATTTTTTTTTTGAAAAAAAATCTAGATTGCACATCAAAAATTGATCTTGGGAGTTAGGCGGACATTCTTTGCCGGAGTACTTCGTACAAGGAGATGCCTGTGGCTACGGAAACATTGAATGAATCTGTACTGCCCACTTGAGGAATCAAAAAAGTATCGTCTAACATCTTGTTAATCTCAGAACTTATACCTTTCCCTTCAGAGCCCATCACCAGCGCAGAAGGTCCTACAAAATCTACATTATATAAAGCTTGTTTTGCTTGGAGCGAGGCACCTAGCACAGAGATACCATTGAGCTTAAGTTTATCGATGGCTTTTTTTAGGCTAGTCTCTCTACATACGGCAATCTTAGATAAGGCGCCTGCCGATGTTTTGATAGCGTCTTCATTGATAGCTGCTCCGCCCTTTTGCGGAATAATGATGGCTTGCACACCACACAATTCTGCCGAACGTGCTATGGCTCCAAAGTTGCGAACATCTGTAACGCCATCTAGAATTAAGAAAAGTGGAACTCCAGATTGCTCATAAATAAAAGGAATCAAGTCTTCCAGTTTTTTGTATTCTACAAGGCTCAAAAAACCCACTACCCCTTGGTGATTTTTACTGGTCAATCTATTGAGCTTTTCCTTAGGCACGTATTGCATAGGAACTCCAAACGCTCTACAAGCCTTCCGAATCTCCGTATCAAAATCCTTAGAAATATTCTTTTGAAGAAATATCTTGTCAATAGAGACACCAGATTGTATAGTATCTAGTATAGGATGTCGCCCGTAAATCAAATTTTTGTTCTTAGCCATCGCTCAAAACTATTGAAAAAAACTGCTTTTTTGCATCCAAAAGGACAATGAATGAAGCTATTCATGTATTTTTTAGTCATAAAGTAAACATATAGGGAAAAAGTCTTAGTCCTTTTAATCTCTGAGCTCGATTTTTTGTTAAATTTAAGTGTGGTATTTGCTACATTTTAACCAATAAAAAATTGATCAATGAGAAAAATTCAACATTTATTATTTTTATTAACTCTCAGTCTCATGACTGGTGCTTTATACGGTCAAGCTACGCTTGATATGGCACTTCAGCACATAGATGCTCAACAGGCCGAATGGGGATTGGAAAAGTCAGATTTAGAAGATTTGAAAATTTCTGATCACGTTTACAGTAAATTTGGTGAGATTGACCATTATTATTTTATACAAAGATACAAAGGTATTGAAGTGTACAACGCGGTAACTTCTGTACACGTTAAAAAGGATGGAAATGTAGTGTCCCTAAGACACAATTTCATACCTCAACTAGCTAGCAAAGTAAATACTACTAAAAGTAATTTGGATGAGGCGGATGCTGTAAAGCAGGTTTTTCAGGATTTGGAAATACCTACAG
>CAYZUW010000483.1:0-2595 GCA_964481325.1 uncultured Saprospiraceae bacterium | reverse complement strand
GCCCTTTTAAACTTTTCACTGAAAATTCTAGATTCTCGAATCTTTGGCTTTCTTGCATTTTTTTGCTTTGAAAACCCTAAACCTATTTCAGGCACGGACAAATGCTCTACATGCGAGCGACCTTACATTTACTCTACTTCACTTTTACATTTAGGGTTTTTCGGTTTTACATTTTGCAGCAGCTAAATGCTAATACCTAATTGCCTTTTCACATTTATTTAATGGCAATTTGCAACGCAAACACGAATTTCCCTATCCTACTTGTGAAAACCATTTATTTAATAAAAACATCTCTAACCTTGAACTCCTTTCTAGCAAAAACCATTGACCTTATTTCCCTACCATTCACATTTTTTGCGGTAGTGTGGTTAAAATTTGTGCGCTTGTACATCTTTCCTGTTGGAAAACGAAGTGAAAAGGTCATGATGAAAATTGGGCTATTCCCTTTGTTGGACCAATATTATGAACCACTCATCAACCCTAAAAAACACCTGACAAAACCCCTATCTGAAAAACGCTCCTTACCAGGTTTAAACTTGAATGTAGCGGAACAGCTATCCTTCTTAGACAAGTTTGACTATAACGAAGAACTGCTATCCTTCCCCTTGCATGAACAAGACAAGGATACGCCCCATTTTCATTATCATAATGAGTGGTACACCCTCGGCGATGCAGAATACCTCTACAACATGATTCGGTACACTAAACCCAAACGCATCATTGAAGTCGGCAGTGGCGTTTCCACCTTACTAGTCATAGAAGCCATTAAGAAAAACAAAAGTGAAAACTCCAATTATACCTGTCAGCACATTTGCATCGAACCCTATGAAAGACCTTGGCTCTCCACATTAGATGTAGAGTTGATCAGAAAAAAAGTGGAAACAGTTGACATAGAATTTTTTCAACAGCTAGAAGCCAATGACCTGTTGTTTATAGATTCCTCTCATATCATCCGTCCACAAGGAGATGTGCTATTTGAATATTTAGAAGTGTTGCCTACGCTACAATCTGGGGTGTACATCCATGTCCACGATGTATTCACTCCGAGAGATTATGATGAAGACTGGATTCTAAAACACCACCTACTCTGGAACGAACAATATTTGCTAGAAGCGTTTCTCTCCTTCAATAATGAGTTTAAAATAATTGGCGCCTTGAATTTCTTGTCGGTTCATCACAAAAAAAAATTAGGGGAGAAGTGCCCTGTATTTGCTACAGAAGAAGGTATCAGCCCAAGAGCTTTTTGGATGCAGCGACTTTGAGGGTGGGTATTTATTCATAGTTGCTTTCGGTAGTGAGCTTAGCCTTTGCCCTTGCTTAGCTGTTCCGAAAAGAAAAAGGAGTTGTAGCGATCCTCTGGTTTAGAGAGTTCGATTTGAATTTTAGAGAGTTTAGCCTCCTCTTCATATTGTTCAGCCATAGCTATATATCGTTCTAGGTGGAAGTGTATAGATTGAACGAGTACTTCAGGTTCGACGCTTAGTCCTCTAACGCTCCATTTTTGAGACCATCTAGCCTTTCTCCGTTCAAATAAGAACTTCATTTTAAAATGGAGTGGGTGCTTGATTTTGTATGCAAGTTTTTTGGTGTATACTATATTAAGAAATTTCCTGCCAAAGAAATTCTTTTTTATTTCAGCTAAAGCAATATACTCCAATGGCACCCTAAATCCTACTTGTTCAAAACCAAATTGAATACAGGTTTCATTTATCGCGATTACTGGCTGAGACTCTGTAGGTGTTGTCCATCGTTTATACCAATATTCCAAAGCTACTATGTCGATAAATGTATAGATCGAACCCATTATAACGTAGAAGCTATCATCAGAAAAAAAATAGGGTAGCAAAAAGAAGAAAATAATAAATTGAACCAAAGAGAGAACTCCACTTCTGATTAATATCTTCTTAATATATCTTTCAGAAAGGAAAAATTTTGTGCGCATTTCAATCTCTAATTCTTTTTACATACTACTCTATTTTCGCATTTTTAATTATTCATTTCTGTATTAACTTTCACTTATTAACTCCTCCTATTTTATTTATTTTCATCAGACCTATTTTGATACTTTTCGAACAATAAATCATTGGGCAATTTTGAGTCCTCTGTTTCATTGGTGAACATAGAGTGCGCAATCCACCATCGATTATTAAGATAAACAAGTTGGTAGGCGTTGACACCCCTTGCCTCATAAGATCCATTCAGCGTTTTGCAATAAAAACTTTGAAAGACAGATGCGATGCCATTAAATTCTTTTACTTCCAAACCTATGACATACTCTTCAAATCCATTCTTTGGATATCCAGGACCAAAGTACCTGACAAACTCTTCTAGAGTCAAATTTTTTGCTTGCTTAGACAGTGATTCTCCAGGTTGAAATCTGAATGACATCAGATGGGCAGTAGGCAAAAACAGGTTTCTAAAATCATCCCAATCCTTCACTTCATTTTTCTCAAAGGAAATAAACGCTAACATGGCTGCACAAATTCCTTCAGGTGTTTTTACCGCCGTTGTATCCACTTGGGCAATCAAAGAAAATGTGACTGAAATAAAAACGGTGATAAATAATAATTTTTTCATTGTCTTTTTTGAATGGGT
>CAYZUW010000482.1:0-2615 GCA_964481325.1 uncultured Saprospiraceae bacterium | reverse complement strand
TATCTGAAAACAATACAAACATTTGGGCTTCAACTCACCTGTTAGAACGAATTCAGGTAGATAAACATATAGAAGAAAGAACTTTAAAAATAATCGAAGTCGTTTCAAATAGTGATTCAGCTGAAGCATTAGGATTTAAAATGTGGTTAGAAGAGTACAAAAAAAGATAAATAACGAACCGCTAACATTAGATGATGATGCCATATGTTCCTTCGTCAAAGACAGCACATATTATTATGGGTTCCCACCCACCAATTCAAAATCAAATAAAAAATGAAAGTTACAGCTGAGAAAAATGAAAAAGTAGCTAATATGATTTTTGCCTCTATCTATCCACTTTACTGGAATAGATTGGAAAAACATGGAAGGACAAGAGAAGAATTCCATCAAGTACTAGAATGGTTTACTGGCTTTAACGAAAAGAAATTACAATCCCTTATCGAAAAGAAAGTAACGTTTAGAACGTTTTTTAAGAAAGCAAAACTCCATCCAAACGCCCACATGATTAAAGGAGTTGTTTGTGGGTATCGAATTGAAGAAATAGAGGATGAATTTGAATTGTATAAACAATGTAGACAAATGGAGAAGTTGATTGATGAATTGGCAAAAGGTCGTAAAATGGATAAGATTTTGCGGAAAGAAAAGAAGTAGAAATAGGGGCTAAGGTCAAAGAAGCATTGTACTTTTGTGAAAATATATAAATGAACACCGACCACTATACAAAACTACGCAGCATGTATCTCCGTGCAAAATTCAACAAGCAAGTATTCCCCACCACGGAATGTGCGATAGAACAGGAAAAGGCGACCGTATCTATAGATATTTCAGACGCTTATTTTCATGCACTAGGAGCGATACATGGAGCTATATATTTCAAACTATTAGATGACTCTTCCTACTTTGCAGCACACTCTGTAGTGACAGACTTCTTCTTGCTTACGAGTTCGTTCAATATCAATATCCTCAGACCAGTCAATAGTGGAAAGATTACAGCTATTGGGAAACTAAAATTTAAATCCAGACGACTTTTTATTGCAGAATCTACCATTTATAACGATGCTGGAAAAGAAATTGCCTTCGGTACAGGGAATTTCATGAAAAGCAAAGTAGAGTTGACGGAGAAGATAGGGTATGTATAAGCCAACTATAAAGTATACCTCAGTCCTACATTGAAATTAATTTGATGCACTTTTAATTTTATAATAGAATTATCAATACCTGCATTTGGATTCCATGCCCAAAGAGGCTGCAACGTAAGCGCCCAAGTGTTTGACAATTGATATCCCACCAAAGGACTTAGTCTGAGACCAATATGAAACGATCTGAAAGGTGTATAATCACTATTCGAATCAAAACTAACAAACTCTTCGTCTAGACTAAGTGTTCTGCCGGATTGAGCAGTTATATAATTGAGACTAGCTCCAGCATGAAGGCCATAAATAAAACTACGGCGAACCGTTTGATATCCTATATCAAACGGTATGGTAAATTGCTGAAAGGTATTATGATGAACGACAGTTCTAGTAGTCGTGGCATCAACCAAGGCGTCTCCTATAACACTATTCAAAACCTCTCCTGTATTACTGTCAATCCAAACTTTTATAATTGTATCTTCCACTAGTACCTGAGTACTTTTTACTGTGTTTAGCTCGAAACGAGAATATAGATTTTGATATTCGAGTCCACTACTGAATACCCAGGAGTTATTTAAAACAA
Organism: uncultured Saprospiraceae bacterium; assembly: GCA_964481325.1. Taxonomy (GTDB): domain Bacteria; phylum Bacteroidota; class Bacteroidia; order Chitinophagales; family Saprospiraceae; genus JALZVN01. The sequence continues at coordinate 899 of CAYZUW010000482.1, read as the reverse complement.
GAGCGGTTTTAAAACCAATATTATAGCCCCACATCCCGGTGTTAGACTGATCTTTAAGATCAGCAAGAAGCGGAGCTTCAGTAGAACTGTAATTCAATAAAAAGTTATTAGCGCCCCCGAATAGACTAAACTGCCAAGAAAACGCTTTTTGCTTATCGAGGGAAATTTTATTTTGAAGATTATTTACTTTTGGAAATTTTTGTTTCCGCTCATCGGCCACTAATAATGCGATTTCCACAGGAAGAGATTGCAAAGTTAAGCCGATAGCAAGGTCGTTTTTAAAAAAAGCTTGATTTGCTATTTCTTGCGAACCAGCAGCCTTTACGACATTCTTGTTTTCTTGGACTAAGTATTTCTCAGTAGAAGACGCTAAGTTAGAGTCCTTGATTATTTCTGGATCATATAGGCTTTCCGAAGTGCTATTTTGTAGACGCTTAGATAAATTCGATTTGATTTGGAAAACGTTTTTTTCTGAGGACGGATAAATGCTATTGTTGTCTGAGTTCACACCAATTTTTACAACACTTTTTCCATAGTCTTTTATAGATGAGGTAACTTGATTATTTTTTAAAGATTCAATTTTATTTGATCTGGGACTAATTATATCTACGGTGCTATTTGTACTATTTTTTGCTGTATTGTTATATTCAAAATTCTCTTGAAAGTTAATTTTATTTTCTACTATCACTTCTTTTTTGTCAATATTGTTAGCGTAGAATTTATTTTCAACATTAAAATGATAGCACACTAACGCAGCACTAAAAGCACCAACAAAGATTAGCCCTAAAATCCACTTGCTGCTCCACCATGCGCTCGGCGTATGAGGAGGTACAGCATCTAAATTGTCGGAAATACTATCCCACAAACCATCTATATCAAAATCACTACTTGGCAATTGT
>CAYZUW010000481.1:0-2657 GCA_964481325.1 uncultured Saprospiraceae bacterium | reverse complement strand
GAGAATTGAAAAGACACTATAATTTCGATAATTATAGTGTCTTTTTCTTATTAGATTGGTTTTGATGTGATCTACAGGTTTGATTGTTGTCTGTATACAAAAACTTCAATTCACCACATCCCAATAATAAAAATTATGATCATCATTCAAGGTCATTCCGGCAGCAGGGTATAGGGCATTCCCTTCTTTATTATCGACACCCGTCTCTAAGAAGAATCCACAGGCTTTGGATTCACGACAATGTTGCTTAGCCTTTTCGAGCAGTTGCTTGGCGATTCCTTGACGTCTAGCATTCGGATCTACAAACAAATCATTCAATAACCAAAGTCTAGCCATCCGTGTAGAAGAAAATAAAGGATAAAGTTGAATGAAACCAACTGCATTGTTAGCATCATCTATAGCTAGATAAACTACAGACTCATTGTTCTCAAGCCTGTCCTTTAAGAAACTCTGCGCTCCTTCCAGATCACTTTCTTTTTCATAGAATACTCGGTATGCATCGAAAAGTGAACTTATTTGATTAAGGTCTTGTAATGAAGCTAATCTGATAGAAGGCATGTTTTTTTTTTGGAAATATACATAAAGAGTTTCATTAACTCAGACATAATACCCAAAGAACTTTTTGCATATGAATTATTGAAAACTGACAAGATTTTTCACAATCCCTTCGCTTATTTTCTTTGGAATGTCGTGCTCTTTCAATAGGTTCTTTAAAAAAGGTTTTTGTGCCTCGACTAGCTTAATGATTCCTTTAGGGTTTTTGATGGTGAAGGCATCTGCTATTTTTAAAATATCTGCTAGGTCAAATTTATTTCTTTTGCCATTTATAGATAAAGCCTGCTGGGCTTTTATGGGGAATAGGGGATTGGTAGCGTAGGTTACATCGTAAGCGGGAGACAAATTCCATCTTTCCTTTTCTCTATTATAAATGAAAGAATGGTTCTTTAGATGGTCATCTGTATTCCCATAGGTAATATTAAAAACCATCCGCTTGAACAATTCTTCTATCTGCGCATGCGGGATTTTTAAAAAAGAACACAGTTTAAACAGATTCTCATAAGAAGAATCAGTTGCATCTTTATAGTCCCATCCAGTCAATCCTGTAGCGGTCAGAGTGTGTTGCTTTTCTCCATCTTGCCTATCAAATCTCTGTGTAGCAAAATGCTTTCCATCTATTAGTTTGGAGTCCATCATACGGATTCCAACTTTTTGGAGCATTTGATAATAGCAAAATTCGATGACCTCTCTTGGATAACTAGTTTCCTCCTCTATGGCGAGCTTTATTAGATAGTGCTTGTAATCATCAGAAACTTCCAAATCTCCAGGAATTATTTTCCCTGATTCTTTGTGTTCAGAAATTATAATTTTAGGTCTTGCCCCGCCAGCGGAAGACCCTATCTTGAAGATGTTGAGCAGGGCTTTACTATTCATTGCACCTTGAGCACTTGATTTTTTCAGGTCTAATACTTCTCTGAGTACAGCTATCATTTCATTCAGCTCGATAGAAGTATTTTTTGGAAGTATTTTACGTGGGTGATATTCTAAGGCTCCCATACCTCTAGCGCCTACATAAGCGAGTTGCTCTAGTATGTTTATTTGTTTCTCTTCTTGATGAGATAACCAGGTTTTAAAAATGATAGAACCAAAATGATCTGGTAGTGAATCTGCAAAGGGAGCCGCAAGCCCTTTAAAAGTCTCTCCATTAAATCGGTGGAAGATTTGTGCTATGGGCGTCCTTTTTATGACCCCCGTTTTTGGGAAGGCATTTATCAGTCGCTTGGAAGCTAAAAATTCGGGATTGAATTGAAAAGTAGTAGTGAGTCTATTTTCATCGAATCCGATCCTTCCGATTTCTTCTCCAAATAATCGTACATCTATGATATTGTTCCTAGCCATTAATACAGTGATTTAGTATTGGCTACTTGTTCTCGTTCTTTTACTATTAGCTGGTGTAGATTTTCGAGTAGATCAAACTCTTTAAAAATTTTCAGAACCGTATCTATCTTAAAGTTTTTACCGAATTCAAGATTTTGAATGGTTGTCCTTGATACGTCCAGAGCGCTCGCTAAATCAGTTTGAGATAAGCCTCGTTGCTTACGAAGGGTTTTGACCAAAGTGCCTATCTCTATTTTCGTATCTTTTATTTCTACTGTATCGAACATATATTGACCACTTTATTAATCAATATACGCTATTTTACTCTAATTGGACAGTAAAATGGTCATTTTTTGAATACTTTAACATATTGACCATTAAAGTAATCAAAAGGCTATTTTTTTAATAAAAATGACCACTATAGTGGTCAAAAGTATAAGTGATTTACCGCTTCGGATATTTATCGTTTTTCTTGCCTTTCCTCTTCTTACTCTTTTTCTTATGAATGCGTCTGTCCTTTTTCTCTGGAAAAGGATTAGACGGTTCGACGACTACGTCTACGCCTTTGTACTCCGAACCCTTGAATCCTTTAGGCAATTTCTTAGCGTGTCTTTCCTCCACTTCAAAAAACGAAAACGACTTTTGGATATCTATCTTACCTACCTCCACACTATCATTAGGCATATTCTCATTGATGAGATTAAGGAGGGTCTTAGGATTAAATTTATGCTTACTTCCTAGATTTATAAAAAAGCGAGACCAGTCTTGGCTCACCTTGCGCT
>CAYZUW010000480.1:0-2683 GCA_964481325.1 uncultured Saprospiraceae bacterium | reverse complement strand
CCAGAATACTCCAAATCAAATCTTTTCTTAAAGCCAAGCCCAAATCTTTTTTCAATATTCGCTTTTGTTAACCCATTAAAGCACCACTGATTTTGAATCAATTTATTAAAATCATCGACCAGCAAAATATGATCTTTCCATGTACTCTTTATGCTATCTTGCTGCAACTGGTATCTTGCTTTTTCAAAATCTGGTAGAGTATCTATATCAATCAATGGTATTGCATGTGAATCAAAAATATAACTGTCATACGGTATATTAGGTAAATCAATTTGTTGATATTTTTCTAAAAAATCTCTGCAATGCTTACACTTTTGTATTGCTTTTTGATTAAGTGTAGTTAGTCTATATGTGCATCGAAGATTTAAAGTCCCCAAAATGATAAATAATACAAATATTTTAATCAAGTTATTCGTCATATCATTCTCCTTTTATAAATTTTCCAGCTTGAATAATGACTCCATTTTTATCTGAAATTGCTAAAAAATAAGTGCCTGCATTTAAGCTCGGAGGAATTTTACATTCTCTTTTTTCTGATGAAAAAGATTCTTGATATACTACTACCCCTTGTAGATTTAATATCGATATTTTGCCAGAAGTAATAAATCAGGTTTCAAACACAGTGTTATTTAGTTTTACATTTTCAAGTTTTGAAAAATTTATCCGAACTTAGTTCGCTAGTTTTCTCCCTACAGGGTAAACTCTATGTGTCTTTTCGTAGTGTGGAGAATGGTGATAGATATAGTCTAGCTGTGCATTGGAGTCTTTGGCAAAATCTGGATCATTTTCCTTTTTGTCTTCAAATGCTTTTTTTAGTTCTGCATCAGACTGGAGCAATTCCCAAGCGCGATCTTCAAAAACATAAGCAGAAAAATGTTCCTTTTGCTGTAGAATACTATCGAAGTAATTCCAGGCAAAAAAGGAATCTTTGGCTTGAGGCTCTAAGACATGCACGATATATTGGATGGCATCTTGATTTGTTGAGATAATGAAATCTCCCTTTTTGTATTCTACCTGAGTACTGTTTTTTTCCACAATTACATCGCTGTGCAAGTAGTGTCCTTCATAGGGTGTATTCCCTATTTTTAGGTCTAGTATTTTATACTGATCTACGGAAAGTACTTTATCCGATTGTAAGGTTTCTATTTCTACTCCGTGCATACGCATCAGGTCTGCAAGATGCTTGTACGACTGAGGGAGTACGTAGGCTTCAGGAATATCTACCTCCTGCTTTGCCTTATAATATCTGTGAAAAGAAATATTTTTTTCAAATGGTTTATCATGATCATAGTACAACCGTTCCCCACCAGTCACCTTGCTTGGTATCATAGTTGGCGTATATCCTTTAAAAAACAAAGAGTCGTGTTTGCTTCGGTCAAGCGACCAGTCTACAGAAAGCGTTTTACTATTTTGTATTTCTTGCAAGGCCTTTTTTCTGGACTCGAGGATTTCAGTTTTATTTGCGTTGATGTGTCGCAACATAGTGTGTAGAAGTGTATGTGTGCTTCTTACTCGATCTGCAAAAGGCTTTAGCATATGTGTCTCGGGCATGAAGGAGTACGCAAAATGCAAAGATGCATAGCCACTAGAGTACCGAGGCGAATCTAAAAAAGAGATAATTCCTTTATCAGGCGTAGAGGGGGCATATACATAAGGAGTCATCTCCCAATCTGTTTTTTTCATTTCTGCATACAGCGATGGGAGAAGCGTGTCGTCCATATATTGCTGCATAGGACTAGCCAGTTTATTGGACTGGGTAGGAATCAGCGTCAAAGTGTATTGATAGTCTGCTCCATTGGAGGTGTGATTATCAATAAACACATCGGGTGTCCACTTTTGATAGAGTTTGGCGAAAGAACGCGCATTTTCAGTATCGCATTTTATAAAGTCCCTATTGAGATCGTAGTTTCTAGCGTTGCCTCTAAAGCCATAGGATTCAGGACCATTTTGATTGGCGCGGGTATGACTATTGCGATTGAGTACCCCACCGATATTGTAGAAAGGAATAATGACTACTACGACTTCTTGTAGCAGTTCTCTGTGTGTTGTCGCCAATTCCCTAGCCAGCAACATAGAGGCATCTACGCCACATGGTTCTCCCGCATGAATGGCATTGTTGATAAGTAGAATGGCTTTATTATCTTTTTCCGCTTCTTGTCTATTGAGCACAGGCTTTTCAGAAATGATAACGGTATGCAAAGGTTTTCCAGAATCGGTAAGCCCTTCTTCTACTATATTTACCAATGCAGATTTTTTTGCCAGTTCTTGATAAAAAGAAATTGCCTCTTCATAAGTAGCGGTGTGATTTTCGTTTTGCTCGAAAGGAGTTGGCCTAGTAGAGTTGGATTGTGCATAAAGCGAATTGCTCAATAAAAAAGAAAGTAACAAAATGGAAAAGAAATGAAACCGCATAGAAGTAATATATTTTTGATAGTATGTAAGATAGAATTTTAAAAGCAGAGTGTGGAAAACTATTTGAATATTATTACTATTTTCAGTTTGAGTGTGCGTTTGAAAGTCTAGGAATTTTCAATCTCAATACTCTCTGCTCAAACTCTAAACTCAAATGAGTGAGGGATAGACAGGACTGAGCCGAGAGGATCAGGTGCGTAGCACGGTAGCAAAGCGAACTCCGAAATAGCCCGACAGCAGACGTAACGTAGTGGAGTCTGGTGGCACTCCC
>CAYZUW010000479.1:0-2688 GCA_964481325.1 uncultured Saprospiraceae bacterium | reverse complement strand
TGAGAATTAATAACATGGTTCGGTAATAAATTTTAAATCACTGACAACCATAATATTTTATTTATTCACATAAGTTTTATAATCGCCAGTCAACAAAAGTTTACTGCTGGACGATTTATAATTTTGGAAAAATTGCCGAATCATTAAAAAACAATATAAAATCAAACGAAATGATTAAAAACCTACTCTTGTGTTTATTTGCATTTTCACTTATGATGTGCGGAGCAGACACTGCAGCTGACAAATCTACTGCTGCTGCACCTAAGAAAAACATGACAGAACAAAAGGAGCGTCCTACTCCCAACAAGTACAATTTGTCTCCATTTACTCCATCGCCTGAATATACAGATGCCAATATTTCGAACATGAGGTACGCAAATAAAAAATTCAGTTTTGATGTTAAAGGAAAAGACTACAAATTAGGAGACCAAACACCAGATGCAGAAAAGAAAATGTGTGCTAATTCTGGAAAAGGACAGCATATACACATGATCATTGACAATCAGCCTTACTTGGCTAAGTACACTTCTTCTTTTGAAGCAGATATGGCAGATGGGGAGCATTATACACTCGCTTTCTTATCTCGTTCGTACCATGAAAGTATCAAGACTGACCAAGCCAATATTACTAAAAAGGTAGAAGTAAAGGGCGGCAAGATTGTTAAGGCAGACGACGTTGTAAAACCAATGCTTTTTTACAGCAGACCTAAAGGTACCTATGTAGGCAAAAAAAATACTGAAAAAGTTATGCTTGACTTCTACCTTAAAAATGCGAATTTGGGTCCAAACTATAGAGTAAAAGCGGATATCAATGGAGAGACTCATATGCTGTCTAAGTGGCAACCGTATTATATAGAAGGATTACCTATGGGCGATAATACTATAACCTTAACGCTAGTGGATAAAAAAGGGAATAAAATAGATACACCATTGAATCCTGTAACTAGAAATTTTGTTTTAAAGGCTGATCCTGCTGAGTAAATTTTATTCAACAAGAGTATCACCTTTAGTAGAGAATTTATATATTTGCGCTTCCTTAGTAAAAGGAATAGCTGGTGGTTGTAGCTCAGTTGGTTAGAGCATCGGTTTGTGGTACCGAGGGCCGTGGGTTCGAATCCCATCTTCCACCCTATAGCGCGTAACTATCTGAACTTCATATAGTTGCGCGTTTTTTTATACACTATATCTAAATTTGATTTCTATCAGTGAATTCAGAAGGATTCGTTTAACTATGCGCTCTATCCTTTCACCAATTTAAATACTTTACTGTCACGCTTACTATTCAACTTAAGAATGTATAAGCCAGATGCTAGACTTCCCAGATTATTCAATCGAATCTCACTTCCCTTATATTCGATATCGCCCAAACCTAGCTCCAATCCAGAAGGGCTAAATAGCTGTGCAGACAGTACCTCAAATGGTGCAGTCAATTGAACTGTAATCTGCTCTTTAAAGGGACTAGGAAACACTATAGCTCCAATGTCGACGTCTTGACTACCAGTACTCAAAGGCACACATTCCGTATCAAAGAAAAAAGATTCACTAGGTTCTGTTGCAAAACCACTGCACAGGGCGGCCACTTGGACTTCATATCTAAGACAAGTCTCTAAGCCATTTATAATGATCTGATTTTGAGTAGCATAAAAAGTTGCAAATTCTGGCGAACCAAACTCTCTGTAGAAAATTTTATACTCGTTCGCATCATTAAGCGCATCCCAAGACAATATAGCTGAGTTCATGTCACTTGTAACCAATCTTATTTGTCCAACCTCTTCAGCGCAAGTCTCTTGGCTAGGGACTATCGATATACAGATATCTTCCACCTCCCCAAACAAAACCGCTTCACATGGTAGTAATAGGTCTGGATTGTATTCATTTTCTACCCAACTCATCATTACGCGCATCCTAGTAAGTCCACTATTTCCTGCAGGTATTTCTATTCGGGTAGTCCAATCTTCTCTCACTACAGGAGAAAAAAGCAATCGCTCTTCTTCTTCAAATATCGAATTTTGATTTAGATCTATCCATACATTGATGATCTCTGGTAATTCCTGATTCGCGTAACCAGGATGGACCTCCAATGCAAAATTCCCTCCTTCGGCTAATGTAATAGCAATATCATCATGCATAATATAGCCTTCATTATTTCCAGAATTTATTTCTATGCCATTTATCAAAATTTGTTCAATCCATTCTGATGCCGTACTCCCCGCCTCCACTTGACAATAGTTTCCTTCTATACAGTTTCCACATCCTGTAGAAGCAAAGTTAAAACTAGAGGTATAGTCTGGTACATCGGTTTGGCTACAATTCGCTTTCACTTGAAATTCATATTCAGTGCACGGCTCAAGTCCAGAGATAGTAACAAATCCTTCTTCAACATCCTCTAAATTAATCCATGTTTCATCTCTTAGATCTTTATATCTCGCTGAATAACTATTTACTAAGGCAGCCTTCTCCCAAAATAATTGAACTTCCGTTTCAGTGTTGGATACGACCATGAATTCATTTGGATTTTCACAACATCCTGAGGTATTAAATTGACTTAGGTTCGTGTGGTTACTAGTCGTATCTCCACAAATAGATTCTAATTGAAAATCGTAATTTGTACAAGGTTCTAACCCCGTCAAAGTAAAAGGGGGTGTGACATTTAGAACAGTGTTAAAGATGCTTTCTCCCACTTTTCGAT
>CAYZUW010000478.1:1574-2716 GCA_964481325.1 uncultured Saprospiraceae bacterium | reverse complement strand
GATACTAAATCTTCTGGCAAATCTCTTCCTTCAAGGACTTCTGTCTGCTCTTCCGTAGTACAACCATTGTCAGGATTAGTTACAGTCACAAAGTAAATTCCTGCTTCCGTTACAACGGGATTCGCCTCACTTGAGCTGAAATTATTAGGACCTGACCATTCATACGTTGCATTGCTCACATCTGAAGTAGCATTTACAGTAGATACAACACTTGGATCACAAACCACTTCGCTCCCTTGAGTCATCACCACTGGCTCTACTATATCCTCATCTACAACTATAGTAAACATTGCTTCGCACATATTATCCATATCCACTATCGTCAATATATACTCTCCTGGTATAGATGTCTCAATATCTTGTGTATTCGCTCCTGGAAAAGGTACAGGACCTGTCCAGCTAAATTCAGTGTTCACTGCTGAACTTGTTCCGAAAATCATGGTAGTCATATCTGTACACGTTATTACTCTTTCTACATCTGCTGATGCTGTAGGTAAATTATCGTCACTTGTTATTTCAAAATCTGTTGATGCTGTACAACCATTATTCCCAGTGATGGTCAAAGTGTAGGTCCCAGGTGCACCAAAATTAGGGTTTTGCTGATCACTTACTACTGAACCATCCAAGGTCCATTCAAAATCTGTAGCGTTCATTGTAGATGTACTACCGAATAGTTGAATGCTATTCACTGTACAAGTCAACTCATTATCTCCCATTATCGCAACATTCTCTGGTGGTGCAAAATCTGCTAATACCTCTGTCATTGCATTAGCCGTACAGCCGTTGGCAGATGTAATTTCCAACATCCAAACGCCTGGTTCTGATACCATTGGATTTTGTCCCATCACTACTGTATTCATTTCTGAAGTCCAAACAAAAGTAGCATTTGGATCGTCTGAATCTCCTTCTAGCATTACCATTGGAGTATTACAATTTAGTTGCATTTGTACCTGCGCTGTGGCTACGGGCATTGTTCTTCCTTCTGTAATCTCAACTGTTTCTGTATTTGTACAACCACTTATCGTGTTGGTTACAGTCAATATATATGTGCCGGGTTCTGTGGCTACAAAGTTTGGCTCTGTGCTTATTTCCGTACTATTTAAGGTCCAAGAGAATGAAACTGGATCTGTACCATTAAATGC
>CAYZUW010000478.1:0-1474 GCA_964481325.1 uncultured Saprospiraceae bacterium | reverse complement strand
TATAAGTACCTACATCAGTTGCGTCTATCATTGCTGTTGTTCCTGCTACTCCATTAGGACCAGTCCATTCATAAGTTAAATTGCCAATCCCCATAGAACCAGACCCATCTAGCACTACTCCATCAACTTCATTTATACAATTTAATACTTGTGGCATACCTGCATCAGGTGTAGGTAACATCATATTTTCATCTACTGATGTAGTTACCATGGTAGTACATCCATTTTCATCATTCGTAATAACAAGGGTATAATCACCTGTTGCAGTTACTTCTTGGTCAATTCCTGTCCCTAAAGCAGTACCCCCATCATCAGGTCCCTGGAACCATTGATAGGAAATTGTACCAGCATCATTGGTAGAACCACCCTGTAGCATTGTCGTTGGCTCGTTACAAGTCAAGTCAGCGGGATCCGCAATGCTAGCATCTGGCATTTCCATGTCTTCTATTACGTCCAAACTCAATTCTGAAAAACATCCATTGGCAGGGTTAGTTACTAAGACTGTATAGGTTCCTTCTGCGTCAAAATCAACATTTGGTGTAGTTGCAATCATTCCTCCTCCCATCAAGGTCCATTCATAAGTAAGACCTGCAATAGCTGCTCCATTTGTATCTGTTGCATCTGCTATGGCAGATACCATTGCGTTATTACAATCAATCACTAAAGTGTCTGGCAACATTCCTATTACTGGAGAATCCATGCTACTGCTTAGGACAGTTTCTTGAGATCCTGTACAACCACTTTGGACATCTGTAACGACAAGTGTAAAGGTTCCTGCTAAGTCTGCTACTAATACAGAATCTGTTGACACCTCCATATTGTTTTCATCTAGCCAAGAGTACGTATACTCACCATTTCCTCCGGATGGAACCGCTCCTTCAAAAGTAACTTCTGAAACATCACAGCTCAAGGTAGAGTCTCTTACCTCACTAACAGCAATGGTAGGCATATCTATAATTACATTAAATGAAGTCTGCGCTTGGCATTGGTTTACAGTATTGACTGCGGTTAAAGTATACACACCTTCTTCGGTAACTCCGGTTAACTCTGGTACATTAATACCTAAATCATTTCCGTTTGGACCTTCCCAAGAATAGTCAATTGGATTCGCTGCACTACCTGTAGTACTCACGTCCATAGACGTAGTGTTACAGTTCAATGTTATATCTTCAATCATACCTAAGACTGGAGGATCAACCATACCCAATACTTCGACTTGATCAACTGAAGTACAGCCATTTTCTGTATCAGTGACTGTTACAAAATAAATTCCATTATTAGTCACTGTTGGCATATCCGTATCCGCTCCCGCAACAGAAGACATACCATCTGCTGCTTCCCACATAAAAGTTCGATCATGATTGAATGTAAATGTATTAGACGCATTTAAGGTAACTGAAGGATTCGAACCACAATCCAATTCATCGGGATTTCCTATATTAATTTCTGGTTCTCTAAAATCGAATGGAATCTC
>CAYZUW010000477.1:0-2752 GCA_964481325.1 uncultured Saprospiraceae bacterium | reverse complement strand
GGTTAGAACAATCTCAAAAGTCTAGGCAGTTCGCAAGGTCACTCTTTTAGGCTTAGCTTTAGTGTGTGCATTATGGGCAAGCATTTTTTACTTTTCAAGCTGGAAATCGCCTGCTTTCCTAATTTCACTTGGAAAGTGCTTACCGTTTGGGCTTACGTATTGGCTTAGCAATGAAGTGAATTTGAATACTGCTTTTCATGCTGTCGTTCATTAAAACCGCTGACGTGACCGATCGTTGCAAAGCATAAAAGGTACAGTGTACCTTTTAAGAGAGGAAACCACTAGCACCTGCTAGTGGCTAGCACCTGCTAGTGGCTAGCACCATCAACTTTGCTAACTGCCGGGAACTTCAATTTGGTAGTAAAGAATCAAAAAATGGTTTTTAAATGCCATAATTTACGGACTTTCTAGCTGCTTAAGGGCTTGACTTATTTACAAAAGACAAGCTTTAAAATTGCTCCAAGTTCTCGTGTTTCAAAGATGTGTCCTAACGCAAGGACTAAGCTATCGTTTGCGAAACCACCAAGACCTGTCCCGATACATCGGGGAGGAATCCAAAGTCTAAGCGCGCGCATACAAGACACCAAAGAAACTTCTCGTTATAGTCGAGACAGGTAATGATGACTTTGACACGCTGAAGGTTCTTGTTTGAAATCCTGAAAATAGTCCCGCATTATCCTCCACTTTGGAAGCAAAAAGACGCTTTTTATTCCCTCAATTTTTCTAGATTGTGGGATCTTGTAAAGAGGCTTCCCGAATTGCAACTAATCTACTCAAAAACAGTATCCTAAATAGTTCTTCTCTGAGCTGATTTGATGGGCTCGGAAAATGAATTCGAAGATTAAAAACTGCTTTTTTGCGCGAGTGATAGAAGTGGTATGAGCCAGTCTATAGGGGCTATGATGTCCCGCTAGCGCTGGCTGCGACGATAGGAGTAGACGGCGCTAGTGGTTGACAGAATGCCCCTAGAGGCTGGTGAGTAGGAACGGATAGCACGGTGTGCGTGGCTTGGAATTGGAAGTAGAGCACGCGCCCTGATTATTAAAAAAGAAAAAAGAAATAATATATGAAAAAGGTTTTGTGTCTTGGACTTGGAAAGGTGGGAACGCTCGTGGCGACGATGTTGAGTAAACAATTTACGGTAACGGGGGTGGATAAAAATAAGCCGCACTATGATTATAAGCAGCCATTCAAGGTGGTCGCGGCGGATGTGACGGATAAGAAGGTCATGGAGGCGCTGATCAAGAAGCATGATGCGGTGGTGTCTGCGTTACCCTATTTTTTGAATAAACCGATCGCCAAATTTGCGCACGATCTGAAGAAGCACTATTTCGATTTGACGGAGGATGTGCCGACGACGGACTATATCATAAAGTTGTCCAAAACAGCGAAATCTGTCATGGCACCGCAATGTGGATTGGCACCTGGGATCATCGGTATCATTGGGGCGGACTTGGCAAGAGATTTTTCTGAAGTGCGCTCGATAGAGATGCGCGTGGGTGCTTTGCCGCTGTACCCAAATGGGGATATGGGCTATGCCTTTACTTGGTCGCCTGCTGGGGTGGTCAATGAGTACATTAATGACGCGGAGGCAATTCATAGTGGTAAGCGAAAAATGGTGCCTTCTTTAGAAGAGAAGGAAACGATTTTTATAGATGGAAAGGAGTATGAGGCGTTTTATACTTCGGGAGGATTGGGTACGATGTGCAAGACCTATGAAAAGAAAGTAGACACGCTCAACTATAAGACAATTCGCTATCCTGGGCACTGTGACTTGATGAAGTTTTTGATTCATGAGTTGGATATGAAAAAGGACAAGCTGCAGTTAGAGAATATTTTGAAGAACGCTAAGCCGCCCGTAGCAGAGGATGTGGTCATCGTATATGCTGCGGTGGAAGGCAAGAAAGACGGCAAGCTTTTTAGAAATGAATACTGTAAATCGTTTTACAATCGAGACGTGCAAGGGCACTCTTGGAGAGCGATTTCGTGGACTACTGCGGCGAGTATCGTAGCGGTCATAGAAATGGTAGCGAAAGGTACCTTGCCTAAGAAAGGGTTTATCAAGCAGGAGGAAATTCCTTTTGATAAGTTTCTAAAAACGAAGCACGGCTCATTTTTTAAATAAAATTTGCTAAATTCACAGAAACGATAAACCATGAAAGGGCTTCTCTTTTCCTTAGTAGTAACCTTTGCTTTGATGTTCGGCTTCTACTATGCTGTGTCTCAAGGTCATCTCGCTTTTCCATTCCAAAAGGAACAGGTGATAGAGATGGGTATGGAAAAGGACCGAGCTAAAGCGGTCTTCTCTAAGAAGGGTGTCAACTTTGAGGAGTTGGGATTTTTTGAGACCATCCATTATTATATTGAAGGCGGTTTTAGAGGTCTGGGTAATATCATGGGAATCTCTTATAAGCTCGTAGTAGTATTGTTATACTTCCTTGTATTACCACTAATATGGTTGGTCAAGCTGGATAGTAAGACTGATTTTCATTGGTTTAAGATTGGCTATGTGGCTGTATTTTTGGCCATCTTTTTTATTCTAAAAAAGAGTATGGCTGATTTTGCGGGTGCGCTGTATGATAAGTGCGAGGGTTTGCTGCAGAGCTTTTCTGGGATGGGTCTCTCCTATCCAATCGCTTCTGTGCTTTTCTGCATTGTGTTTCCGATTGCGATGTTTTCGGTGGTGAATATCTTGACCAGTAAGTCAATGATGAATTATGAGTGATGAATTATGAATTCAATTATCAATGTG
>CAYZUW010000476.1:0-2766 GCA_964481325.1 uncultured Saprospiraceae bacterium | reverse complement strand
ATAAATATCCACTGGATATTTATTGCTGCGCAACATTCGGTCACCTCTCGACTGTGATGATTCTTAACGCTAGCGATGCTAAATCATCTAAGGTCGAAATTTATTCTAGTTTAATATTCTTGCTCTCATTTAAATCCTTACTCTTCCAACATTTTAATCTGTAGCCTTAAGTGCTATCGTGCTTTTAATTTAGATGCCGTCATTTTCATTATCTTCTAAACACATCTCAGATATCTAATTTTTCAACTAAATGCTGTATATAATATTTTTTCTCTCTAAAATTTTTACTGTCAAAACTTAAGTTCTTTATTAAAAATTGTTAGAATTCGAGGTGAAATATGTTCGTGTTTGCTTCAAAATCAATGTTAAATCAAAAACGATAGGGCTTAAAGACCCTCTGATTTCCAAAGTTCTTTTTGTTTTGTAATTTGAGGGAGACAAAATCATATCTATGCTCAGGTCCATCACCATTATAGCCATACTTATTGTAGCCGTAATTGCTAGTTTCTTACTTGATAGACCTGGTAAGGTAAAGCCGAGGAGTTCGTCTGATTTTTCTGCGGAACGCGTCATGACTACCATAGAAAGTTGGGGAGATGCGCCGCATCCAATAGGGAGTAGACAATTAGAAAAAGTAAGAGATAAAATCATTGCTGAACTTACCGATCTTGGATTAGACGTAAAAGTAGAAAGTGGCTACACATCGGTTGATTGGAGTTCGAGTTATAAAAGAATGGCTCAGGTAGAGAACATAATTGCCATGTTGCCGGGGGATGGATCTTCAGATAAGACTGTAGTGCTATGTGGACATTATGATAGTGTCGTAGAAGGGCCTGGTGCTGGAGATGATGGATACGCCGTAGCCAGTATGATAGAGGCTGTCCGATTGCTCAAAGAACAAAATCGAAAACACAATCTCCTTTTACTCATCACAGATGGAGAGGAGCGTGGTTTATTAGGCGCGAGATTTCATATGGAAAACAATGGTGCGAAAGATTATTCGGTCTTACTTAACTATGAAGCGCGTGGCAACGAAGGGCCAGGCATCGCTTTCGAATGGTCAGAAAACAACTACTGGTTAGTCAATCAAGTTGCGGAAGCCTACAAAAATCCTGTCGCCAATTCGATGTCTTTTGAAGTCTACAAGTTGATGCCTAATTCATCGGACTTCACCATTTTCAATAAGTATGATATCAAAGGTGTTAACCATGCTTTTATTGATGGCTTTTCTTACTACCATCACCCTCAAGATGACGTGCAGCACCTATCTCCTAAAAGTGTGCAACACACAGGGGAGAATATGTATCTAGCCGCTCGTCATTTCTTGAATGCTGATCTTGATGTCAAACATGAAGGAAATGCTACCTTCTTTAATTTCTATGGAAGTTTTATCTATTTCAGTTCTTCCTATGATTTGCTTCTTCTTGTACTAGGACTTCTTCTTTGTCTTTTATATATTGGCAAGCTTGTGCAAAAAAAGTGTTTATCTTTTGGTTCATTTATAGCCTCTTTCTTCACACTTTTATTCATCACTATTGCTTGCCTTGGTCTTGTTCTTGGGTTAAGCTTTGGGATAAAAAGTTTGTATCCACAGTACGCCACTTTTTATACTTTTCATTTCTACAACCATGAATGGTATTTACTGGCTGGAGTGGGATTCATCTTGTTTGCAGGTATTCAGTCTAGTAGTTATGTGGCGAAAAAGTGGGGTCTCGAAAGTTTTCGGGTTTCTGTATTGCTGCTGCTTGCTTTGTTTTCTTTAGGCTTATTTCTATTTCTAAAAACGGGCGCTTATCTGATGATCATCCCTCTTGTAGCTAGTGCAGTTGCCTTTTTAACAAAAAGAGAAAAAGGTGCTTCCCAAGTCTCGGGTACGGTAGTAAGCGTGTTGGCACTCTTGCTGATCATTGGATTATGGGTATTCTTATCTCATTCATTGTATCTAGCATTTAGCATCTTCATATTGGCGGGAGCTATATTGCCGTCGCTGCTATTTGTGTATATTTTGAGTGGTCTATTTTATGAGAATACCTTTTCATTTAAATTGCCTTTGTCTATTATTGGGATTGGATTATTTTTTATCACCATGGTCATGGCCCATCTTCAATCTAAACCCAGCCCAGAAAAACCACTTTTGGTAGACATGACAATGTATCATCATACCGATATAAATAATTCGTACCTCGCTTCTAGTGATGCGCACTTGTATTTTGCTCATCCAGCTGGAATGGCTAAACCTAAGAAAGAAAATCAAAAAGACTATACTTCATCGAGTCTATTTGTCAAGGATCTGCCTGGTGTAAGTTTCTCTACATTGGAATCTCAAATCGATACGATTAATAATAGTGGAGTAGTAAGCTATAAATTCAAAAATCCCAAAAGAGCAGAATCTGTCAGGATTATACTTAATGAGGTAAATAACGTGGATTCTCTTTTTGTAGATGGCGTGCTCAATAAAGTCTTTGAAACTAAAAATAAGGGCAGATATGCGACAGACCTATATGGAGTAGCGCAAGATAGTGCAGCAATCCGGATCGTGAAGCGAGATCTAAGCAAACCCGTTCGTTTAGAGCTACAAAACATATATCATGGATTCGTTGAAGATATTCCGATTCCTGATAATGCTTTATGGAGGCATCCAAGTACTCGGATAATTTATCAACTCAATTTTTAAAAACAAAAGCTCTATGAAATGTAGGAATGGGAATACGACAAACAAAACTGAGACCTAGTTAAGGAGATTCAAGATAAAAAGATAATGGCTCA
>CAYZUW010000475.1:0-2767 GCA_964481325.1 uncultured Saprospiraceae bacterium | reverse complement strand
CTTGCATCTTCTCCAGCAGCTAAAGTCTTTCTTAACGCTAAATCAAAGATTTCTACGAATACATTTTCTGGATCATTATCATCTTCGTCTCCACCTTCATTCAAGATAGTATCATCTGTAGCAGAATCTACAACACCTCCTGCATCGTTCGTAAAGTCATCATCTGGTGTAGAATCGATATCAGTTGGATTTGCTCCAAACTCATCTTGAGCTGAAGAAATCTCAGATTTGATTACTAACTCACCTGCAGATGTAATATCATCAGCAACTACGAATTCAAGAACCTCCATTACCATTTCGCCTGGAGCCAATGGTCCAGCAAAGTTGATAGTTCCCATGTTAGCTATTCCATCTACTGATGTCAAACCATCTGGAATCATCAATGTTACATCGATATTCTCAGCTGATACAGTTCCTTGGTTGAATACTGTTACTTTGAAAGAAACAGTCTCTCCTGGATATACTCTATCATCTTCGCCTGGTGCTAATGTGATGTTTGATGCTAAATCAAATATCTCTACCTCGATTGGCTCGATATCATCATCATCTTCATCTCCATTCTCGCCATCTATTGCGTTATCTTCTGTAGCATCATTAGAATCGTCTGCGTCTGGTGTAGAATCAATATCTTCAGGATTTTCTCCTAAATCATCTTCTGCACTTTGAATTTCTGCTCCGTTTACTAATGTACCAGCTGTAGCTGTTTCTACTACAAATGAAACATCAACAGTTGAACTTGCGCCTGGTGCAATTGGTCCAGCTATTGTTAAGCTAGTTGCTCCCGTTGCAGCCAATCCTGCAGGTACATAATCTTCAATTACAATGTTTGAAGCTGGTACTGATCCTTGGTTGAATACTTCCAATGTGAAAGTAATTGTCTCCCCTGGATATACTCTTGCATCTTCTCCAGCAGCTAAAGTCTTTCTTAACGCTAAATCAAAGATTTCTACGAATACATTTTCTGGATCATTATCATCTTCGTCTCCACCTTCATTCAAGATAGTATCATCTGTAGCAGAATCTACAACACCTCCTGCATCGTTCGTAAAGTCATCATCTGGTGTAGAATCGATATCAGTTGGATTTGCTCCAAACTCATCTTGAGCTGAAGAAATCTCAGATTTGATTACTAACTCACCTGCAGATGTAATATCATCAGCAACTACGAATTCAAGAACCTCCATTACCATTTCGCCTGGAGCCAATGGTCCAGCAAAGTTGATAGTTCCCATGTTAGCTATTCCATCTACTGATGTCAAACCATCTGGAATCATCAATGTTACATCGATATTCTCAGCTGATACAGTTCCTTGGTTGAATACTGTTACTTTGAAAGAAACAGTCTCTCCTGGATATACTCTATCATCTTCGCCTGGTGCTAATGTGATGTTTGATGCTAAATCAAATATCTCTACCTCGATTGGCTCGATATCATCATCATCTTCATCTCCATTCTCGCCATCTATTGCGTTATCTTCTGTAGCATCATTAGAATCGTCTGCGTCTGGTGTAGAATCAATATCTTCAGGATTTTCTCCTAAATCATCTTCTGCACTTTGAATTTCTGCTCCGTTTACTAATGTACCAGCTGTAGCTGTTTCTACTACAAATGAAACATCAACAGTTGAACTTGCGCCTGGTGCAATTGGTCCAGCTATTGTTAAGCTAGTTGCTCCCGTTGCAGCCAATCCTGCAGGTACATAATCTTCAATTACAATGTTTGAAGCTGGTACTGATCCTTGGTTGAATACTTCCAATGTGAAAGTAATTGTCTCCCCTGGATATACTCTTGCATCTTCTCCAGCAGCTAAAGTCTTTCTTAACGCTAAATCAAAGATTTCTAATTCTAACTCTTCTAAATCAGCATCATCTTCATCTCCACCTCCGTTATTGATTTCATCATTAACTTCAGTATCATTAGAATCATCAGTATCTTCTACAGAATCAATATCTTCTGGATTATCACCTAAATCATCAGTTGAAGCAGCAATTTCAGCTCTATTCACTAGAGTTCCAGCAGTTGCTGCAGCATCTACAGTGAAAGAAGCTTGAACTGTTGCACTTTCACCCGGTTGTAACAATTGAGTCAATGTAATTGTAGTTGGACTTGTAGGTGTAAGACCTGCAGGTACATAATCTTCAATCACAATATTTGTAGCTGGTACAGAACCTTGATTAGTAACAGTTATATCAAAAGTAACTGCATCACCAGGGTATACTCTTGCATCTTCTCCTGCAGCTAGAGTCTTAACTAAAGCTAAATCAAAGATTTCTACAAATACATTCTCTGGATCATTATCATCTTCGTCTCCACCTTCATTAAGGATAGTATCATCTGTAGCAGAATCTACAACACCTCCTGCATCGTTCGTAAAGTCATCATCTGGTGTAGAATCGATATCAGTTGGATTTGCTCCAAACTCATCTTGAGCTGAAGAAATCTCAGATTTGATTACTAACTCACCTGCAGATGTAATATCATCAGCAACTACGAATTCAAGAACCTCCATTACCATTTCGCCTGGAGCCAATGGTCCAGCAAAGTTGATAGTTCCCATGTTAGCTATTCCATCTACTGATGTCAAACCATCTGGAATCATCAATGTTACATCGATATTTTCAGCTGATACAGTTCCTTGGTTGAATACTGTCACTTTGAAAGAAACAGTCTCTCCTGGAAACACTCTATCATCTTCGCCTGGTGCTAATGTGATGTTTGATGCTAAATCAAATACCTCAACCTCGATTGGTTCGATATCATCATCAT
>CAYZUW010000474.1:0-2780 GCA_964481325.1 uncultured Saprospiraceae bacterium | reverse complement strand
ACTAGCATAAGGAATAGACTCTCCTTCTTCATTGGTTATTATTCCAGATAGGCTCTGTGCTTGAATTATATTAGCAATAAATAAAGCGTAAATAAGTGTGATAAAAAACAGAATCGCGCGCATAGACTCATGTAAATTTGGGTTTTGAAATAGACTACTGAGTGCACTCCAAGAAATACCGCCAAAAGAGATGTTTTAGGGTTTCATTTGTTTTGGAGCGGGCTCACTTAATACTTAGTGTATTATCTGTCCCAAAAGTTACATGAGAGACTTAATTAAAATCGCCAATCCTTAGCCCAGGTATCTATGACGTCAATGTAGAATCTGAAGCCTGAATCCGCCTTCGTAAAACTGGAGTTACCCACTACACCATATAAGCCGACGCGTAGCCTACGTCTTGCCCCTAACTTAAAGGTGCGTTCTATTCCAGCAAATAACTCCTCGTGCCGCACGTTGGAATCTTGTACCCAAACAAATCCCCCACCGGCAACAGCTTGAATTCTCAATTTTTTTACTAAAGGAATATTGTTGACCAGCGCTCCATTGAAGTGGTGTACATAGTGCGCTTCAAAATAAGTATTGGAAGTAGTAAGTAATGTATCTAGCAGACTAAAGTTGGTCAATGGGTCTTCAATCCAGACATTATTAGACTGATTGAATCTCTTCAAGTCTATGAATGGTATGTCCTTTTTATTTACAAATGTTCCTAGTTTAGCATTGTATTTGGATGTTCCAAATATGCCTAAAGTGAGGTCATGTTCAATTTCTAATTCTAATAAATCATAATCAATTTCACTTCTCAATAATCCATTCCAGCCTTTTTCGTGCCTAAGGCTAAAGGTAGGATACTTGCTGCCAAGAATTACCTTTCGAGTAGGCTCTGTCATGAAACGCTGTTGTGGCGTAAAGTTTATTTCAGTAGTGGTTATCAATGCTTGAAAAGGATCAAACTCCTCTGATGGAATATCGCTTACGATATTGTTGATAAAGGTCGGTGCATTGAGGCTAGCCGCAGAGCTTCTATTATTGTATCTTATATTTGTTCTCAGATAAAGACCATTCAATATCTCGAATCTATGCTGTACTTCAAAAAGGTCTCTCAAGAAATAATTGGAAGACCGCAGTTGATTTACTATAGCGTCGTTAAAATTTAAGGACTCTAAATCCCTTGATATTTTAAATCTAAAATCCGCTTGCTTATGAGGGTCGTACCGCATCCAATAGGTATACTCTCCAAGAAAATCTTTATTCTGGAAGCCAATAGTACCACGAGCTGTAGTATTAATCATGCGACCACTTTCAAATCGTCTAAAGTAATCTATATAAGGTCCAGCTCTAAATCCTCCTACAACCTTAAAATCAATTAAAGACGGTAGAGGCCCTATCCATAGTGAGCTCTTTTTACGATGATTTCTAAAACCAACGCCATCCCATACGATATCTAGTAATTCTACTTTGTTGAAGTCCGCTTCTATGGAGTCGAGATATACATCACTAGTCAGCCAAGCTTGTACACTGTCTTGATAGGCGACCAGTTCTGCTTGTTTTTTGGATAGTGGTTCCGCGCGATTCGTATTCCAGTAAAGACTGTCTCGTTCCAAGGCTTCTTTGGTCAATATAGAAATTTCGTTCCCGAAAAATTTTTCATCATAGTCAACATCTTTCTTAAAATCTTCTATGGTAATGATTGTATTGCCTACAAAATTCTTTCTGCTGCTTACCTTCGTTTCATAGTCAAACTCTTGTCTATCTATAATCCATACCTCGTCGAGCTTCTTATAACTTTGTTTGATGCTAAATTGATCGTATGCTTTAGAAGCACCCTTATAGAGTTTTAGATCTAAGCTACGTATGTTCCACAGTCCTTCGTTGATGTAGATATATCCAGATACAGTAGCATTCCCTTTTTTTCGCGGTATCACTTTTATTTTATAGACCAATTGTCCTTCCTCCTGGACAGTAGCTTCTATCAATTTATATTTATAGGATAGAATCGCTGTGTTGCTAATTGGAGAAATGACGGGTACCTCAGTGATGCCTTTCAACTTCACTAAATTTCTATAAAATGAAAAATCTACATCTGACAGCGTAGGTACGAATAGGGATTCATGTTGCCCATAGACAGAGTAGGCATTTCGAATCTCTTTGTATTTGTTGGGTTTTTGATGATGCATGGTAAGTTGCATTTCTACCATGTTGATCTTATTCATCTCCTCATCGAGTTTGCGCTGCATTTCCTCAAAAGGGTCAATAGGGGAACCATCTTCATTGACCGTTTTTTCCTCCTCTACTTTATCTTTTTTCTTGTTTGTAGTATTGCGTTTTTCAAAACTGCGCAGATAGATTTCACTGGTAGAACTATTGACAGGATGTTTAAAGTTATCTTTTGCCTTGATTGCCTTGCGGATAATTCCAAAGGCAGGATCTTTTTTTTCCGCTTTTACAAGTATCTCTTCCATTTGGACCGAAGAGCTTTGAAGAACAGCATATATCTTAAAGTCTATGGGCTCTCTCAATATAGCGGTGACATTTTTCGAATCATATCCGACGGCAGAAACCACCAAGCTATATTCTCCAGAAGACACGAGTTGCAAAAAGAAATTACCTTCAAAGTCCGCAGATGTCCCAGAAGCCAACTCCTTAACAAAGATATTGGCATAGGGCACGGGCTCTCCATTTTCATCTGTAACTGTTCCAGACAAACTCTGCCCATGCATCTGATCGACACAAAGGAGGATTAAAAAAAGAAATATACCTCTAATATATAGCTTCAAAACTGC
>CAYZUW010000473.1:0-2818 GCA_964481325.1 uncultured Saprospiraceae bacterium | reverse complement strand
ATACTGCTGCTTGAGAACTTGGATCGGTAATATGCTCTTTAATCAAGTCACTCGTTAACTGATGCTGACTACTAAACATCGAAAAAGTGAACACACCCAATGCAAAAATAAATATAACTAATCCTATTATTTTGATAATTTTCATCTGTTATTACCGCTTATGACTTTAAAAATGAATACACTTGATCCAATAACCCTTTTGAGTGCAGCTTGACATTACGTTTGTACTTTTTGTTAAAAGCACCAATAATATCCGCTTCATAACTAGAGTAAAACTCTGGATCAAAATTAGCTAATTTGAGATTTGACATCACCTCATCTACTTTTGTCTTCTCCTTGAGCCACTTCTCACACACTTCATGTCTAAATCGTATGCCCATCAAGTTAAAACCAAGGATTTCATCTGTCTGATTATCAAAAACAATACGCACAGCCTTACGCCCGTCTGAATGTTCCCAATAAAAAGATTCGTGATTCTCTGGCGGCTTTGCAAGCACATCTCCATATACCTGATATTCGATGTGTATAAACTTCGCAGAGTTAAACCATATACCTGGATCATAAGACACAGGTTTACCGCATATATTATAGGCAACAGTCTCCCCCATCATTCTACCAGTATACCATACCGCTTCTATAGACCTACGTCCAGGTCTAGGCTCTTCCAACTGAACACAATCTCCGATAGCATACACATCCTTCATATTGGTTTCCAGATGATTATTCACCACGATACCACGCTCTACATTCAATTCCGTTTCTTTCAACCAACGTACATTTGGATGCACTCCAGCAGTCAAACCTACATATCCACAAGAAATTTCTTCTTCTTTATTAGTAATAACCGCTTTCGCCCTTCCCGTTCCATCATCTACGATTTCCTTCAATTCAGTTTGCAAACGCAGGTCGATATGACTTTCTTTGATATGCCTATTAATCATCGCAGACTCTTCCGCAGGCAACACATTATCCCAATAGCTTTTCTCTCTCACAAGCATTGTTACAGGTATATGTCTAGAGTGAAACATCTCTGCCATCTCTATCCCTATGAGTCCTCCACCAACAATTACAGCACGCTCCAGTCCTTCACTATACTTCTCCATGTTCTCAAGATCCTGCATATGGTATAGCCCACCTACACCATTAAGATCTTGACCCGGCCATCCAAATTTATTCGACGCAGAACCTAGGGCCAAAACTAATTTATCGTACTTGAGATTTGTATTGTTATTTAGAGAAAGGGACTTCTCTTTAAAGTCTATTTTATCCACATGTGCCTCCACAAGATCGATTCTATTTTTTTCCCAAAACCACGGTTCATAAGGCATCGTATCTTCGGCGCGCATATGACCCATATAGATATACATGAGTGCCGTACGTGAAAAAAAGTACTTCGTTTCTGAGGAAATGATAGTGATTTTGTGATCACTTAGTTTTCGTGCAAATCGAGCAGCGGTAACCCCGCTTATACCATTGCCTATAATTACTATATGCATAGATTGTTGGTTATTTCATTTGAGTAATGATACGCAAAAATTGGATTTCTTGAAAAGATTTAGAAAAATAATACCAATAACTTCCAGATATTCATCCTGAAAACATATTAACTATATTCTAAGCATTTCACAATTCCACTTAATAAATTATGTTTTTGGGTGATCCCTAGATCGCGAAAAGCGCTCTAGGGCGGGTCATCCGTTCCTACTTAGCAGGTATATCTGACAGGCTACATAGTCGTATCTTGTCTCTTCTCGTCCCTCGTCGAGCCATCGATACTCCTTGTATCCTTTGTCCGCTATACCTACTGCGTACCACTTCTACCCCTATCACAAAAAAAATAAAAGCAAATTCTACTAAAAATTTGCTCTCATTATCTGTAAATAGACAGAGGGTAAACAATGAAAAGCAGGGTATTTGTTTATGAATATGTTGAATTATTTTGATATTTCTCAGAATATCCTAAAAGTTGGCAATTTGAATACACTTTAATTAGATTTACGAACCTAGTCTAATACCATTTAAGTTTTAAGGTGCCGCAAAAGTTTTCAAGGAGTTTTTTTGAGGGGGGCAAGGCTTGTACAAAGTGGTGCGTTGCAGATAAGACCCGCTGGGTCCTGTCAACGTTGAGACACGCTTACGGGTGGGATTGCCTCATAGCCTTTGCTATCACAGCCTGTCGCGACCACTGTCGGGGAGTATTTTTAACGTAGAGATCAGAAAATTATACCGAAAAATATGCGGTCTTCTAAAGCTTAAATGGTATAACAAGTTCAAGCTGGGTATTCTACATAGTTTCTTGGTGTTTCAAATAGCTTTACTCCAACCTCGTAGTCACTACCCAACTTCTTCGATAGGATATCCCATATAACATAACAAATGTTTTCAGCTGTTGGATTGAGTGTTTTGAACTCTTCCGTATCAAGGTTTAGGTTCTTGTGATCAAATCTATCCTCAATATTTTCCTTGATAATATCCTTTAGTTCTTTTAGATCTATTAATATCCCAGTTATAGGGTCTACTTCTCCTGTTACGCGTACCTCCAAATCATAATTATGACCATGAAAATTATGAGAATTGCATAATCCGAAGGTCTCTTTATTCTTCTCCTCAGACCAAGTGGAAACGTGCAGTCTGTGTGCTGCATTAAAATGGGCCTTTCGAAAGACAGATATTCTCATAATAGTAACTTTATCAGCTATTTAGCAGTACAAAAGAATAAACATAGAAAGCCCGCATTTGTTGTTTGGTTTTATTTGTGTAATTTTAGGGAAATGACTCGTTTACACGAAAACTGTATAAAATATTATAATAATTGATA
>CAYZUW010000472.1:0-2841 GCA_964481325.1 uncultured Saprospiraceae bacterium | reverse complement strand
CTATGTGCCAATACATAGAATTTGTCGCAGATAGACTCTTAGTGGCTCTCAACCTTCCACGCCACTTCAACACGGAGAACCCATTCGATTGGATGGATATGATTTCCCTACAAGGCAAAACGAATTTCTTTGAAAAGAGAGTAGGTGACTACCAAAAGGCTGGCGTCATGGCCGACCGTGCAAGTCAAAAATTCTCACTAGACGAAGACTTTTAAAATTTTACAATTATGACTGATTACATCTATTTAAATAATACCATCAACACCTACACACTATGGAAGTAATAAAAAGAAGCGGAAAAAAAGAGGGCGTCTCATTTGATAAGATTACAGCCAGAATCAAAAAACTTTGTTACGGCTTAGACCTCAATTTTGTAAACCATTTGGCGATTACCAAGAAGGTAATCCAGGGCCTATACGATGGAGTGACTACAAAGGAGTTGGATAATCTAGCTGCAGAGACTGCTGCTACAATGGCTACCGACCACCCAGACTATTCTTTGTTAGCAGCAAGAATTGCGATTTCAAACTTACACAAGAGTACAGACAAGTCTTTTTTCAAATCGATGAAGACCCTGTACAATTATATAGATCCTAAGACAGGTGAGAAGGCAGGCTTGATAGGAGAGGAGACCTTTAAGATTATCGAGAAGAATAAGGACAGATTGGATTCTGCCATGATATATGACAGAGATACCAATTTTGACTACTTCGGATTCAAGACCCTAGAGCGATCATACCTACTCCGCGCCGATGGCGAGGTGGTAGAGCGTCCTCAACACATGTTGATGAGAGCCGCTGTAGGTATTCATGGAGAAGATATAGACTCAGCGATTGAGACCTATGACTTGATGTCAGAGAAGTGGTTCATCCACGCGACACCTACCTTGTTCAACGCAGGTACACCAAAGCCGCAATTGTCTTCCTGCTTTTTGCTATCCACTACGGAGGATAGTATCTCGGGCATCTTTGAGACTTTGACGAGATGTGCCAAGATTTCACAGTCTGCAGGAGGTATAGGCTTGAGCATACATAACGTACGTGCACAAGGCGCATACATAAAAGGAACAGGAGGGACAAGTAACGGAATTGTACCGATGCTGAAAGTATTCAACGATACCGCTCGCTACGTAGATCAAGGAGGAGGAAAGCGTAAAGGCGCTTTTGCCGTATACTTGGAGCCATGGCATCCGGACATTCAAGACTTCTTGGACTTGAAGAAGAACCACGGTGCAGAAGAGCGCAGAGCGAGAGATTTGTTCTACGCGATGTGGATGCCGGATTTATTTATGGAGCGTGTCAAGGCAGACGCTGAGTGGTCATTGTTTGATCCTAGCGAATGCCCAGGACTATACGATTCATACGGAGGCGAGTTCGAAGCCCTGTACCACAAGTATGAAAAAGAAGGAAAAGCGAAAAAGACCATCAAGGCACAAGAGCTTTGGTTCGCGATTCTAGAAAGCCAAATAGAAACAGGTACGCCCTACATCTTATATAAAGATGCGGCAAACAAGAAGAGCAACCAGATGAACTTGGGTACGATTAGGTCTAGTAACCTATGTACAGAGATTATGGAGTACACTTCTAAGGATGAAGTCGCGGTGTGTAACCTGGCGTCCATCTCTCTACCAAAGTTTGTAGAAGACAAGAAGTTTGACTTCGAAAAACTGAGACAGATATCCAGAATAGTAACGCGCAATCTCAACAAGATTATCGACGTGAACTACTACCCAGTTCCAGAAGCAAGGAACAGTAATATGCGTCACCGCCCGATTGGTATCGGTGTGCAAGGTTTAGCGGATGCGTTCATCTTGATGGGACATCCATTTGATAGCGACGAAGCGAGAGCACTCAACAAGCAGATCTTCGAGACCATCTACTACGGTGCATTAGAGGAGTCCAACGCATTGGCAGAAAAGAATGGCGCATACGAGACCTACAAAGGTTCTCCAGTAAGCAAAGGTCAGCTGCAGTATGATATGTGGGGTGTGACCCCGACCAGCCTTTGGGATTGGTCAGCATTGAAAGCTAAAATCAAGAAACACGGCGTACGCAATAGTTTATTGTTAGCACCTATGCCGACAGCATCTACTTCTCAGATACTAGGCAACAACGAATGCTTCGAACCTTACACGGCGAACATATACACGCGTAGAACTCTTTCAGGAGAATACATCATCGTCAACAAGCATTTGCTCAAAGATTTGATCAGCCTAGGTTTATGGGATGACGATATGAAGCAGCAGTTGATGGTCAACAACGGTTCTATACAAAACATTCAGGACATCCCTGACGAGCTGAAAGAGATGTACAAGACGGCTTACGAGTTGAGCCAAAAGGTACTGATAGATATGTCAGCAGACAGAGGCGCATTCATTTGCCAGTCTCAGAGTTTGAACCTCTTCGTAGAGAATCCAAACTTCGGTAAGCTTTCTTCTATGCACTTCTACGGATGGCAAAAAGGCCTGAAGACAGGTATGTACTACCTACGTTCTAAGGCAGCTGTAGACCCGATTAAGTTCACCGTGAGTGAAGAGCTAAGAAAGTCTCACAAAGCGGGAGAGAATCTAAACGAAGGCACTATCATGAAAGCGCAAGGTGGGGGAGATACGACCGCTACTGCAGTGAAGACGGAGCCACAGATTTGCTCCTTGGATGATCCAGATTGTTTGATGTGTGGGGCGTAAGATTTAGCACCACCGCATCTTAAAATAAATAAAGGGCCTTCACTAGTTTTTAGTGAGGGTCTTTTTTTGGCTATTGGCAGTTTGTTTTTTTGCTGTTGGTGGTTTTTTTTTTTTCCGTTTCTTCGTGCCCATGTGTTCGGGATCGCGTAAGTCCA
>CAYZUW010000471.1:0-2853 GCA_964481325.1 uncultured Saprospiraceae bacterium | reverse complement strand
ATATTGCCCGTTGGTGCATCTATATGATACATATTGCAGAGGATCATCTGCATCGGCGAACCTTTGGCGCCTACTACGAGATCTATCCCTGCTAGATTTTTTTCAAAATTTTGATTGACCTGATGATTGATCAGCAACAAGAAAACCACTAGACCGACCCCTAGCCCAAAAAGCAACAGGTTGAGTAACATACTCAGTGGTTTGCTCTTCAGATTCTTCCATGCTAGTTTGACTACGTTCATATTTCGCCTAAGATGATTGTGTTTTCAAATGCAGATTTCAATCTATTGTCATGCGTCACGATGATGAGTGTCGCATTACTTTCTAATGCCGTCTCCTTGAGAATCTTCGTCACCTCTAGTGTGTTTTTATCATCAAGCGCAGCAGTCGGTTCATCGGCAAATATCACTTGAGGCTTATTGATGATGGCCCTAGCGATGGATACTCTCTGCTTTTCTCCTTGGCTCAGATTACTTGGTAGCGCATGGAGCTTGTGTCCGAGATGGAGCTGAGTGAGTACCGTCTCGATGCGTTTTTTATCGACCGAGTTGCCCGGTAATTTTTGTGCAATTTGTAGATTCTCTGATACCGTCAGCGCAGCGATAAAGTGGGGCACTTGAAATACTATTCCGATATGCTTGCCTCGAAATGCGTCCAACTTCGAACCGCTCAACTGGCTTATATCTGTATCATGCACCTGCACCGTTCCCTCCTTCGGCGCTAGTAATCCACTGAGCAAATGCAGCAGCGTTGTCTTGCCCGAGCCCGAAGTACCCAAGATCAGATAGTGAGCACCTTGCTCGATATCTATAGCTGGAAAAGAGATATTACTTCCTCCACTATACGCGTATGTCAAATCCGAAGTGCGAATCATATATTATAATAAAGCAGCGCCAAATACACCAGCACTATCCCCCAATTTAGGTTTCAAAAAAGATGTTTTCAAGGTATGGTTAAACAGGTACTTCTTTACCTCCTCGACTCCATCCGTATATAGCAAATCAATATTGCCCAATCCTCCGCCCAAGACGATAGCGTCCGGATCTAGGATGTTAATCACATTCGCTATACCTCTACCGAAGTACTGCACTAAGCGCCGCATTGTTTTTGTTGCAGCCTCATCGCTACCCTCTTTTGCCAAGTGTACGATTTCTTTCATCGTTTTTTTCTCTCCTGTTTGCGTCATATAATACCGCTGCAATCCAGAACCACTAATCATGGTCTCCACACATCCCGTCTTTCCGCAATAGCATTCTCCTCCAGAGGCGTCCAAAAAATTATGCCCCCATTCTCCAGCGATTCCATGCCTCCCATATAAGGCCTTACCATTGACAACCAATCCTCCGCCGACACCTGTTCCCATGATGACACCAAAGACGACTTGCGCTGCTGGCACTTTATCCTTCACGATACCAAGACAGGTCTCCGCTACTGCAAAGCAGTTCGCATCATTGGCCATCTTCACAGGCATCCCCAACACTTCTTCCAAATCTTTTTTTAGAGGCTTACCATTGAGCGAAGTAGAGTTGCAGTTTTTCATAGTCTGCGTGTCTGGATCCAATACACCCGGGGTCCCGAGCCCAATAGAGGCCGGCACCATTCCCGTCTTGGCACTCATTTGATCTACGATTGATTTTATCTGACCGACTACATGTTGATACCCTTTATCGCCTTCAGTAGGGATGCGCATTCGCTCTAGCACATTTATATTATAGGCACTTTCGAGGATAACGCCCTCTATCTTTGTCCCTCCTAAGTCCAGTCCCCAAACTGGTTTATCATTATTCATACCCAAATTTCAGAAAATACATTATATTTTAGGGAACAAAATACAATTTAAAGTTGATTTCGATAAATATCCAACAGTATCTCGTATTTTCAGACCATTCGTAAAGACTATCAATCATATGCCAAACATCAAGGAACTAATAGAGACGCAAAAGTCAAATGAACTCGCAGAGAAACGACTCCAAGTCACCCTCAACGACCTCGCTCAAAAGAAGAAACAGCTCAACGCACTAGAATCTAAAATGCTCAGCGAGCATGCCGACGTCGAGGAGCTAGAGAAGATGAGCCTCAAGAGTGTTTTCCGCAAAGTATTGGGCGACAAGGAAGCCCAACTCGAAAAGGAACGCCAAGAGTATCTCCACGCTTTCATGAAGTATGAAGAGTACAAAAAGACACTCGACATTCTTGAGTTTGAGATAGGCATCCTCCAAGAGAAAGTAGCCAATGCAACAGATGTGAGTGCCCAGATCAAAAAGCAAATCGCCATCCGAAAAAAAGAGCTCATGCTCAACGGCAGCGCCATCGGCAAAAAAATCTCCGCCATAGAATCCGAAATCAACAAGTACTATTACATCCGCAAAGAATGTCTAGAGGCAGCGGAAGTCGGCAACAGTGTTATTGCCATGCTGGACGAGATGATACAGCATCTCAAGAGTGCTAGCGATTGGGGATCATTTGGTAGAGGCACTCGCGGTCGCAGTGGCATGTCGAGCATCATCAAAGCAGCCTCTATCGATAAAGCCAAAAAACTATCGCATCAGGTGCAGCACCTACTCCGCGTTTTTCGCAAAGAGCTATCCGATATCCATGGCCAACAAAATTTTGACCTCAGCTTCAACCTCGACGGCTTCGACTCCTTTCTCAATATCTTTTTTGACAACCTCATTTCTGATTGGGTCGTGCAGCGCAAGATTGCCGCCTCCATGAATAGTGTCGTCAGCACACAAGCCAAGATCAAGCGCATCGTCTACTCTCTCGAAGTGGACATCAAAAACGCCGACGCCAGCATCCTTCAACGCAAAGATCAGGTGAAAAAAATACTAAGCGAAACTTGAAGAGAATTAT
>CAYZUW010000470.1:0-2854 GCA_964481325.1 uncultured Saprospiraceae bacterium | reverse complement strand
TACCGAAACTTAAGTTAATTATATAACTTCGTACAGAAGGCAGCTATAATTAATTCGAATTTTCATTAGTATGGATGATAAAGTCAAGAAACGATGGTATGAATACATTCCGCATCCAGTAGCAATGCTTTTTGGTATGGTAGTGCTGGCCACCCTCTTGAGTTATATCCTACCTGCAGGGCTGTTTGAACGAGAATTGGTCGATGGTAGGCAACGCGTCATACCAGGTACTTTTCATACAATAGAACAAACGTCACTCGGCTTTCTAGACGTGTTTGTAGCATTTTCAAAAGGCTTTAAAGCAGCATCCGATATTATTTGGGTGGTATTTGCGAGCGGCATTATGTTCGGCATTTTAGAAAAGACAAAAATGATAGAAAATGCTATCGGTACTATTGTCCGTAAAATGGGAATCGATAACAAAAATAAAATTGTAATCTTAGCGACCTTCATTTTTGGAATGTGCGGAGTATTTATTGGTTATGAAAATAACATTGCCTTAATTCCAATCGCTGCTGTATTAGCACTTGCCATTGGGGGGGACTTGATGTTGGCGGCAGGTATTTCTGTAGCAGCTATCACAGTGGGCTTTGGATTGTCTCCTGTCAATCCTTATACGGTCGGAGTAGGGCATAAAATAGCGGAGTTGCCTCTTTTTTCTGGCGTCGAATATAGATCTATACTTTGTTTTTTAGGGCTCGCTTTTGTAGCTTTTTACAATCTTAGGTATTTTAAGAAGCTACAAAGTGATGCTTCCAATGGATTAGCGAAAGGCCTAGATACTTCAGGCTTCACCTTGACTAAAAATATTGAAAGCTACACCATGAGTGGAAAGGATTATTTAGTGCTCTCTGTTTTCTTGGGTGGTATGAGTATCATGCTACTTGGTGTTTTTATATTGGGTTGGTATATCAATGAAATCTCTGCAGTATTTTTGATGATTTCTATTGCGGCAGGGATTGTCTCTCGGATGTCTTCTACAGAAATTAGCGATACAGTTCTAAAATCAATTGCATTGGTCGCTCCTGGCGCATTCATGGTTGGGTTTGCTACTACGATAAAAGTAATTTTGGAAATGGGAAATGTCAGTGACACCATTGCTTTTTATCTTTCTAATGTATTGATTTCGTTCCCAACTTATATTTCTGTTATTCTGATGTCCATTTCGCAATGTATCATGAATTTAATGATTCCTTCTGGCAGCGGACAGGCGCTGGCTACGCTGCCTATTATGATTCCTGTAGGAGAGTTGGCTGGACTCACTAGACAATGTTCTATTCAAGCATTTCAAATCGGAGACGGTATTACGAACCTTTTTAATCCCACATTAGGAGGATTAATCGCAATGTTGAGTATGTGTAGAGTGCCGTTTGATAGGTGGTTGCGATTCATTTTTCCATTAGCCATATTCTTGCTATTTATTAGCTGGATATTTTTGCTCATAATGGTAATGATCAATTGGCAATAGCAAAATTTTAAATTGACTTAGATTAATAATTTTCTATTTGAAAATTTAAATAAAAATGTATCTTGTTTGTATGAATGTACAAGATATATTATCCAAGCTTGTTTCTTTTCCTGTTCTGGGAGGACAAAGTAATATTCCTATTGCGGAATGGATTGAAGACTATTTGACTAAGCATAATGTTGACTTTGTTAATGTCCCTAATGAGGAGGGAAACAAACGGTCCATACATTGTAGAATAGGCCCTCCTGTAGATGGAGGATTTATTTTATCAGGACACATGGATGTAGTACCTGTAGAAGGCCAAGATTGGGATACTAATCCTTTTATGCTTACAGATAAAGAGGATGGGAAATTGTATGGGCGAGGATCTTGTGATATGAAGGCATATATAGCGTGCTGTTTGTCTATGCTTCCTGAAATGAAAAAGGCGTCATTACAAAAACCAATTTATTTTGCTTTTTCTTACGATGAAGAAATTGGTTGTCTAGCTGCGCCAGCCTTAGCAGCGCATATTAAAACCTATTACGAAGAACAACCAAGTTATGCTATAATAGGAGAGCCTAGTATGATGCAACCCGTAGTCGGTCAAAAAGGAATTGTTATCTATGAAACCAGTGTCAATGGATCAGCAGGGCACTCGTCTCGCATTCGTACAGAAGTAAGCGCCATACATGAAATGGCCAAATTGATTGTATGGTTAGAAAATAAAATGAATTCTTTGGTCGACTCGGGTCAATTAGATGATCGTTTTGAACCAGCCCACACATCTATACATTGTGGTTTAATTCCTCAAGCAGGCATTGCTCCAAATGTCATATCTGATTCTGCAAAATTTTTCTGGGACGTACGCGTAATTCCTAAAGATAAGGCAAGGGATATTTTTGAAGAATTTGATGCGTACTGTAGAAGTGTAGAAGCGAAATGTCAAAAACGCTATAAAGACTTTAAGATAGAAACGATATTAAGTCATCCTGATGTACCTGCACTAGATACGCCTGAAGATTTACCCATTGTAGAAATTATTAAATCTATCTCAAATAGATCTGACTTAGGGGCAGTTTCTTATGCCGCAGAAGCAGGGCAATTCTCTGAAGCAGGCTTTCAATCTGTCATCTGTGGTCCAGGGGATATTGCACAAGCGCATAGAGCCAACGAATTTGTTGCCAAAGAGCAATTGGAAAAATGTTGTGATATGCTTGGAAGGTTGATTAAATATCTATCTTGATTTTTAAATACAATATTGTATGCTAGAGTCCAGAAAATTCTCGTATAACTTGCCAGGTGCGTAGGCGGGTGAGGGGTAGGAATGGTGCCCCGTTCTTGTCCCGTCTGGAGTGAAACGGAATGTCGGGATCGGGGGCAGTCCCGGTTTTTTCATCGGGACGG
>CAYZUW010000469.1:0-2876 GCA_964481325.1 uncultured Saprospiraceae bacterium | reverse complement strand
GCATCTTGTTTTTCATAGACTAAGATACTAGCGTTTTCTGGAATCAATATTTCGTTAGCCATGCGATGTATTTCAACGCTGGATATGTTAGCATAAATATCGACTTCATTATTGATCAATCCTATTTCACCGATGGATTCGAAATAGGCCAAATTAAATGCTTTGTTCAAGATGCTGCTTTCAGAAAAGAGTAGTGAACTTTCTACTTTATTTTTATACTTCTGTAATTCTTGATCTGCGATGGGTTTGGATTTTATTTTATCTAGTTCAGTCCAAATTTCCTCGATAGCCTCTTTTGCATTGACTCCTTCAGACAGTTTTCCTTCGATGACCAATAGACCAGGATCACTGCTGCCCGTTATATAGGCATCAATATAGCTGAACATTTTTTTCTCTTTAATAAATTTTTGATAGAAGCGTGAAGACTTTCCATTACAGATCACATCGGATAATAAATCAGTGGCGTAATAGTCTTTGTGCTTGCGTTCTGCGACATGAAAGCACATATATACGGCATCCATTGGCACTTTTGCTTTCGTTACCAAGTGTTGAATTTCTTTCTGCTTGGGTTCGACAGAGAGTTTGCGCTGATAGGCTTGACCTGATGGAATATCGGCGAACCATTTTTGAGATAATGCCTTTGCTTTAGTTTCAGAAATATTTCCCGACAACACTAAGATGGCGTTGGCTGGGGCGTAGTGTTTTTTGAAAAAATTCTGGACGTCTTCCAATTTCGCATATTCAATATGCTCCGTGGTTTTGCCAATGGTAGGCCAGTTGTAAGGGTGTTTTTTATAAGCTAAATTGGATATCAAATGCCAAGCGTCTCCATAGGGTGTATTGGCACAATTTTCTTTAAATTCTTCTACGACAACTTTCTTTTGAACATCGAGACTGTGTTGATTTATCTTGAGGGACATCATTCTGTCTGACTCCAAGTAAAGGGCAGTCTCGATATTTTGAGTAGGTAGTATAGTGTAGAAATTGGTGATGTCATTATTGGTAAAAGCATTACAGTCCCCTCCTGCGCGTTGTATGATGTCGTCGAAGTCTTTGACATTCTCCGAACCTGAAAACATGAGGTGCTCGAAAAGATGCGCAAAACCTGTCATGTCAGGTGACTCGTCTCGTGACCCTACATCGTAGAGGATGTTTACTGCTACAAGTGGTGTGGATTGATCTTCGTGTACTATTACGCGTAAACCGTTGTCGAGCGTAAATTTATCGTATGCTATCATTAAATTATAATTGTTTTGACTGTCTAATTTGATGAGGACAGTATGACAAATTTACGATAATTTATAGATACAAGGAAGTCCATAGGAAGACAAGATTTTCTTTCTTTTACTTAGAGCAGTACGTTTAAAGCACCCAATGCTTATTCATATTCATTGTAACAACTCCCCAAGCTTTTCTTATGTGTACTTAGATGCGTTCCTATTGATTTGAAAAAATATTAAGGTCTATACACCAAAAACAACTATGCTTACATCTTATAGTCAAATACACCTTATGAGAGTATTTGTACTAGCCATATTTTTAATGACATTTTCATTGTCTGCTTGTGGATCTAAATCCCGAAGTCATAGAAAAATTCCATTAAAAACTTTGGAGGCAGATGTTTCTATTGAGGTAGATAGTTCTCCCTCTGATCCGGTCGACAGGAATCATGTAAAAGAGTAACACCATTTTTTCACTGCATTTGAAATTCGTTATTTAAATTCCTATTCGGGATATAAACTCGCTATGTCTATGCTTAAAAATTCAGAAAGATGAAACGTCCAGATATTTCAGGTTTGAAGTCCAACTATTTTATGCGCTTTCAAATAGGCGTTATTTTTGCCTTATCCTTTGCTTTGGCAGCCTTTAACTTTACTACCTATCCCCAACAAGAAAAAGAAGTAGACTTTAAAATTATTACTATTGATGAAGATATTCCTGTCATCAGAACGGCTGCAGAAAAGCCTAAAGAAATACCCCCACCACCTGTCGTAAAGACTATGGAAAAAATTGAGATTGTAGAAGAAGTAGAATTAATCGAAGAGAAGCCAGAAGAAATTCCCGAGAAGATAGAAGTGCCTATAGATGCGAAGGTAGCTTTTGTAGCCCCTCAACCTAAAGCACCGGTACGCATAGAAAAACCAGTCAAAGTAGAACCTGTGGAGATAGAGCCTGAGGCGGATGAGATTAAAAAATATGTGGATGAGATGCCTCGATTTGATGTTTGTGCAGAGGCGGATGAAGACAAAGCTGCTATATATCAATGTGCTACAGAAAAACTATTGCGCTATGTAGGTAGTAAAATTAAATACCCAGCTATCGCTAGAGAAAATGGAATTGAAGGTAAAGTTATTGTTCAATTTGTTGTTGAAAAAGATGGCAGTATTTCAAATGCCAATATTATTAGAGACATAGGAGCTGGATGTGGCGCCGAGGCGCTACGCGTGGTAAATGAAATGCCTCACTGGGTACCTGGAAAACAAAGGAGTGTTCCTGTACGGGTACGTTTTACATTGCCTGTGAAATTTGGGTTGAACAAGTGAAAATTAATTATAAATGGTGAATGGTAAATTATAAATGCAAGAGCAAGAGGCTTGAGCAAGAGCAAGAGCAAGAGCAAAGAGCAAGAGCAAGAGCAAATAGATAAATCTCGGAGAGATGACATTGTTATAGCATCGAAGCAGAAAAATAAGTTGAACCTCAGCGAGGTGACATTATTATAGTATCAAAAATGCAAAGCTAGTATCAACCAACATTCGTGTAGCGCCGCAGGCGTGGAGCTCGACAAGCCAGCGGCGCGTAGAGACAAGGGATCGGCAGCAGCATCCCTTGTAGAGACGCATTCTTATCAAATATAAAATCATAAGGATGGGTAT
>CAYZUW010000468.1:0-2895 GCA_964481325.1 uncultured Saprospiraceae bacterium | reverse complement strand
GAAATCGACGGAAGCTGCTATTGAAGCTGGATACCAAGAGGCAGTAAAAGTTTTTACTAAAAAATGGAAGGTGGATACTTAGATTCTTATGTTAATTTAGTTAAATTTTCAATTATTGACACTTTGTCCTAGATTGAGTTTTGCTTTTTCTATAAACAATTGAGCAGTTGCATCTTTTTCATTGAACTTTAAAACGGACTCAAATGAAGAAATAGCTTTTTCAAAATCTTTATCCAGGTAAAACTGCATCGCTTCTTTGAATAAATGTAGAGATTGCTTTTTTAGATTTCTCACTTCTGTTTGATCTCCATCGAAACATTCATAAATATCAATTGGATTTTTTTTCCCTTTTACATTTATCTTACCAAGGTATCGAAAATTAAAACTTTCTTTATTTTCTATTTTGTCATAGAACTCTTCGCTGATGAGCAAAGCTGACTTATATTCTTTAGTTAAACTTTCAATCCGAGAAGCTACATTAACTGTGTCAGAGATTGTTGCAGCATCCATACGTTGACCATCACCAATGATGCCCATAATTAGTGAGCCAGTGTGTAAACCAATTCCCATACGAATTGGCTCCTTATGTTCAACTCTCCTTTTTTGGTTATATTTTACTAGTGCCCTTTGCATTTCAACGGCACCAAATAAGGTTTTATCAGCTTTCTCAGGGAAGATTGCCATTATTCCATCACCTAAATATTGATTGATGAATCCACCGTATTCTTGGATAATCGGCCCTATACGGCGATTAAATGCAGATACAAATTTGAATGTCTCTTCTGGTGACATTTTTTCAGAAAGTGATGTATAGTCTCGAATATCCGAAAAAAGCACATTAACTTGTTTTTCTACAAAATCTCCAAGCGTTGCATCCAAAATGTTTTTCTTTCCTAAAAAATTAAGAAAGGTTTGAGGTACAAATGCATTAGAGGCAATGTTTATCTTTTGCAACTGCTCTGTTTGCTGTTTTTCAATATTCAATTTCTTTTGCAAAGCTTCTGCACGCTCAAGCGTAACAATTTTGAATCTATATGCTAAGGCTAAGGTCATGGTCAACATCATTCCAGAATTAACAATTAATGAAGTGTTATTTGACTCTGTAGAGTTAGTCAAATTCATTTCAATAAGCCTGAAAATAATAAGACCAAAGGGAAGTAGAATACCGAAACTATAAACTCTTGCTAATTTATCTTTTGATAGCACCAAATAAATTAGACAAAGAAAAATTGCTAGCATTACGAATGCCATTGGAATCTGTCTTATATGAAACCATAAATTACCAATTTCATACGGATTCATACGAAACACAATTCCAAGGACTGTAATAAAAAACAAGATCAAAAGTGCAATTCCTAGAATCTTATGTAATCTTGGAAACTTCACTTTTGTTACAACATATACTCTTCCAAATTGTAGCAGTGATAATATTCTTAAGTATGAAAGTATGGTTGCCAATAGCACCATCGTACGAGGTGTTTCGTGAAAAAAAATAAAAGTTGTGTTTTGAAAATATAGCGATACTGAAGAAGTAAGCAAGAAAAATTGGAAGAGCATAAACCAACAATAAACCCAATCTCGGAACCACAAATACATTAGGAGCGCTAATAGAAACAAAGCTATTGTAGCCCCAAATAGCAACATGTGCACCCCGTGGAAACTATCTAATTCAGTAGGTTTGGCTATCTCGGCTCTTGAAAGCAGGCTCATGCCTATTCTTAAAGATCCACGTTCCGCCATGGTCACTCTAATCCATTGAACAAGAGTGTCATTATTTATATGAGTTCGAAGTATACTTGGTTTAATAATGTTAGAATAATCTCTTACAGAACTTGGATAAAGCGTTCCAGTTTTACCAATCTTGTCTGAGTCTGGTAGATAAGAGTCAACCTCCTTAAAAGTAAATTCCCATGGCCAACTATTTCCTTTTCGAAAATAAGCTACGCCAAATTCATCTAGTTCTATCTGTGAAGTAAGTCTAATTTTAAACCAGTAATTTCGATGTGCTTTCATATCAAAAATTCCCTCTCCAGACAAATCAATTAGACTTGCATCTTTTATATTATCTGTGAAAAGATCATTGGCAGCTAATGGCTGATCCCCTTCTTCAAGTATCCAACTTAGAGGTGGTAAATTTTGATTACTAAATTTCTTACTTATGTGATAATCTAATGAAGGAGATAAATGTGTAGGCAACTGATCACTTGATTGACTGAATGCCAATGAAACCCAAAAGCAAAAATAAATTGAAAGAAATATCTTTAGTAAAAGTTTCAAGATTTGGTTGATTGGTTATACCAAAGATACCAAAGAAATAGCCATTTAAACACTTTAAAATGCCAATACTTCAAAACGCCAATACTTCAAAACGCCAATACTTTAGTTTTTGTGACAAGCAAAAATGAGCAATATCCCCTTGTGATTATTGAAAATATGCTATTGTGCAATATGAGTATAATAAAAGTTATGTCCCGTACTTCACCCTAAATCCTCAATATTGAAAACATGGACTATAATATGCCTTTGCCTATAGTGTTTACTATGAAACTTACTGGTATACATTAATCTAGCCGACCGTATTGAATCGATGAAAAATTCATCAATCAGTTTTAAAGAGTAGCTCAGTCAATTTAAACATTGGCCCAGCGCAGCAAGCGATATTGCTCGCTTGTATTAAGAGAAGCAATATTGATATGTTAAACAGCTTTCTAGCATTCATATTCTAATATACTTTATTTTTTGGACGAAAATTTAGTTTTAGGTTACTTTAAGTAGTTGCAAAGTATGACAATTCATTTTATTTCGCGGCTCGCCAAAGGCGACTAAGCTCGACAAGCCTTAGGCGCGTAGGGACAAATGATATGTAGGGCTTGGTCGCGCTTTTTTCAAGCGTGA
>CAYZUW010000467.1:0-2919 GCA_964481325.1 uncultured Saprospiraceae bacterium | reverse complement strand
GTGCAGGCGTAGTAAACCCATGTATTGTAAAATTATTATTGTCCTGCTCTACTGTAAATGTCTTCGAAATAGTACAACCAAATTTGTCCGTTATAAAAATGGTGTAATCTCCAGCAGGCAATTGGTTAATATTAAAATTATTGAAACCAGAAGATGCTGTTCCACTAATAGGACCAGCTACATTAATAATATACGGCGCCTTTCCATATTGAACTGTGACATTCACTGACCCTTTAACGTTACAAACTGCATCTTTAACTAAAAGGTTTGCATCTAGATTAGATCCTAAATCTTTAATCTCAACAGTTTTTGTATCACTGCATCCATTTGAATCAGTCTTAGTAACTTGATAAACTCCTGGTGGGATATTATAAATAGTACATGTACTACTAAAGGTAGAAAAATTGCCTGAAATTGGGCCATCCCAACTTACCACATATCCTGGATTGCCACCTGTAGAAATCACAGTAAAGCTTCCGTTATTTTGCCCACAGTTTGTACCTGTAGTAGTTACATCTATTTCAACATTACATGAGGAAGGACAATCTACTAAAAGTTGATAGTTACTTGAGGCCCCATTGTAGCCATCTACCACGACATAATATGTGCCCGAGTTCAAATAAGCGCTAATGTGCTCATCCGTAGTACCAGGATTCGAAGAAAATTTGACGCAATCCCCTCGATCACAATTGGTCAATAAGAACAACTCGAGATTAGCATTTAATCCACTTAGGTATATATCTACTTGCCCTGTTTGTGTCAATGTAAATGAATGCACTACTTCATTTCCGTTGTTTTCAACATTTAATACATTACCACAACCATATAAAGAAACATTATCACTTCCTAGCGAATTATTATAGTTCAATGTCTGACCACAAGTTAAGCCAACCACATCACTGCAGTCTAAATCTCCACAACTCACTTCTAAACTATAGTCCCCTTGGAAACTTGGCAACAAACCATCAACTACAATATAATATGTACCGATAGGAGCATTCTCAAATACTATCCCCTCATTATTAGAATTTGTATTATTGCTTTGACTAGCACCAATACAGGTAAGACTATTACAATCTCCTGATAATAAAAACAAGTCTAAATTGATTCCAGGTGTAAGAATTTCTAATCCAATTTGTAAATCACCCGCCTGATCTTTATTAATAACATATACCTTATCTGGGCCCAGATATTTCACATTAGAATTGAAATAATAAGTAGTTATATCGTTGTTTTCTCCGATGGTTGTTTCATTCGCAAGAAAATCTCCACACTGTATAGGTACTGCATTAGTACACCAATTATCTGCACTTGCACTTCCACAAGCTCCAGACGTGTAGCTAACTACACCAGCTGCATCTGCAAAACAAGAATTGGTATAAGTAACATCGTTACAACCACAAACTGGCTCATAAACGTTCACACAAGTTGCATTAAGATCCATTGAATTTGGATCCACACAAACATTATTACAAGAACCTTGTGTGTAAAAGCTAATACCACTTGCCTCAGCTAAACAACTATTTTGATAAGTAAAGCCATCGCATCCACAAACAGGTTCGTTTTCGTCTCCACAAATTTCAGATATAACTCCTGAGTTCTTGTCAATGTCAGCGCCTTCACTATTCGCAATTAGGTTGGCGTCAAAACAGCTGGTATTATCAGTACATGCTCCTAAAGTAAATTCTGTAATTCCAGAATTTTCTGCAACGCATGAATTCAAATAGGTAACATCATTACACCCACATACTGGAATAAAATTATTTGTACACTCTGCTAATAAAGTTGGATTCATTAGACTTGGGTCTATACAATCGCTATAACAAACACCAGGGGTAAAATCATCTACACCAGCCGCCTTAGCGAAACAGCTATTAGCATAGGTCACGCCGTTGCTTCCGCATACAGGATCGAACACTTGTGGACAATTAGTAGGGTTACTTGACCTTGCGTTTTCTACAATTTCTATTTTGAATTCTGCATTCGCAAAGTCTACAGGTATCGAATTTAGGTCCTTATCGATAATTCGGATGCTATCCACTTTGATAATCATTGTATCAATTATTAATGGTGCAATTACGTCATCATCAATAATAAATTCGAAAGTACCAATAGTACCAGATCCCGCTGCGGCATTTTGCTGATTTATTCTTACAAAAGAAAATTCAACCTGACGGTTAAGGGTATCTGTGACAATATTATTTATTGCATTGGAATTCGTAGGATCAGTAAAAGCATTTGGTTCAGCAGTAAATTGAGCAGGCGATGACAAATCCATAAATGGTTTGTCATAACTTATAACCATCGCTACTCCGTAAAAATCATTTAATGGAAGTGCTGAATCTCCTAAATTTAAGTCGATCGTGATTACATCTCCTTCATTTACGGAAGTAGCATTTGGTACAATATCCACTATAGGAGCGCCTGAAGTACTACTTGTATAACCGTCTGCACTTGTCGGAATGCTATTTGAATTGTGAGCCAGAAAATAGTTAGCCCTGACAGCCATTACTAAATCATCATTATCAATGGTACCATCTCCATTACAATCACCATGGGCAAAATTTACTGCATTATCTGCAAAACTATTTGACCATAATGAATCAATGGTTTGTTCTTGCCAAAGTGTAGTTGCATTACTTCTAATAGGGCCAGACTCATTGTATCCTACTCCTAAATAGAGTAAATCAACACAATTGGTTAC
Organism: uncultured Saprospiraceae bacterium; assembly: GCA_964481325.1. Taxonomy (GTDB): domain Bacteria; phylum Bacteroidota; class Bacteroidia; order Chitinophagales; family Saprospiraceae; genus JALZVN01. The sequence continues at coordinate 215 of CAYZUW010000467.1, read as the reverse complement.
ACCATTATTATTAGCATCCCCTGGCCATAGCTTATTTTGTGAAATAAGGTGCGTGGCGAATACGCTTAATAACAGTAAAATCGAAAATATCTTTTTATTTAATTTGTCCATTGTTTATAGGATTTAGTTATAGGACTATGTTCATAAATCAAAAGTAACCGTAAGGACACTATCGAACAACTACAAATAATTTAGAATTCCATACAGATTTATAT
>CAYZUW010000466.1:0-2938 GCA_964481325.1 uncultured Saprospiraceae bacterium | reverse complement strand
TTGGAAGGGCAGCTTTTGTAAGAGGGTTTGGTTTTTCTTTTTTATGTATTTTTTTTGGGCACATCCCGATATCCACTACGTTACTATCAAAAAAGGAGTTAGGGTTTAGGTATTAGGAGTTAGCTGCTAACAGCTAAATGCCAATAGCTAAAAGCTTTTTCACTTTTACATTTTACATTTAATATTTTTCGGTTTTACATTTTACACTCTTACGGGATAGGGGTAGTAGCTAGTCCCGCTTTTCGCGGGAAGCCCGTTTCAGGGCCGAGCGAGCAGCGAGTAGCGGATGGCCCGCCTGCTGCAAATGGGTGGTGCGGCGTAGGGCTGGCTTTGCAGCAGGATCCCCCAAAAAATTATGCTTATATTAGTGCTCTAATGTTACAAAATGAAAGGTGGGCTCGTCTACTTTATAAACCAATACATATGAATAAAAATTGCCTACTACTGCTAATCGCCTTGTTGCCTTTTGTGGGTTTCGCTCAAACGACTATCTCAGGAAAAATTATCGACCAAGTGAGTAATGAACCGTTGTCTTTTGCGTCTATCGCGGTGCAAAATAGTTCGACAGGGACGATGTCCAATGATGTGGGGGATTTTGAATTGAACTTGAAAGAGGGGCAAACAAAAATACAAATTAGCTACATTGGCTATATCGATACTTTGATCGTGATTGATCCTGAGATTGCGGAGTATCAGATCTCGCTAAAGCCTTATGAATATGAATTGGCAGAGGTCATCGTGCGACCGTACACGGCACTAGAATATATCAAAGAGGCTTTGAAAAAATATCCAACGCTCATACCGGATGCCCCATTTGAGTCTCGTGCATTTTTTGCTGCCAAGTCCTCCGTCGCAAATGATAATAACGATGGCTACAAACTGACGGAGTCGGTGTTCAAAACATATAATGCCGATTTTGGCAATGATACGCTGAAAGAAAATTCGCAACTACTGCTTTTCAGGGAAGACGAAAAGAAGGGTTTCACTTCGATTATTGAGGAAAATAAACGAATCAAAAGAATGACCAAAAGGGCGAAAAAAAGGTCTGATAAAACAGAAGAGGAAAAAACAGAAGAGGAAAAAGAAGCAGAGTTAGCAGATGGGGAATCTGAGGATGAGGATGGTGTTGATATCGACATCAATGACTTGACAGGCAGCGGTCCTGAAGTAACTATCAAAGAATCAAAAAGCATCACGACGCTTGATTTTTTTAATAGTGAATATTTTAAAAAATTTAAATATACTTTTGGGGAACAGACTTATTATCAAGGTAGGGAGCTGATCAAGATCGACTTTACAAATAAACGTAAAGTGGAAAGTGCGTTTTTCAATGGTAGTATTTATCTAGATTATGTGGATCTTGCTATTGTGGCGGTGGACTATAATGAACGTTTTAAGATTCCATTCTATATAAATGTTTTGCTCAAAACTATAATAGGAATCACAATCGATAACGTAGATAGGGACGTTAGAATTCGTAATCAATTTCTACATGATAAATGGTATCCTAAGGAAGTCATTTTTGATATTGATATTACCATCAAACAAAAGAAACTCTATGAGGAATTTTCAATTGCTCAAATTCTAAATATTGACGAAATTATCATAGACAATCCAACACCCATTGCGGAGGAGTTTATTTTTGACAAGGAGGTAGAAAGTGTGGAACAGGTCTTTCCTGAGGATGGCGTGATTTGGGAGAAGGTTAATGTGGTGAAGTTTGATAATTGATACTGAGGGAAAAAAAACTACATTCGACTTTTCGCAATTCGTTTTAGCAAAAAGATTTCGCGCTCTATAGACATTCCTTTTTTCTCACTGTTGGTCAGGGTGTTTTCGTTGTGGGCTATGGCTTTGTGGATATTGACCCAATGTGCACTCATTCCATTTTTTTGTTCGTAAGATTCTAAACTAGTGGGCCCTAATTCTTTATCAATCTCACAGGTGTAGCAATAGGATACCATATGCTGCACATCGATGTCTGGCTTGTACCACAGTCTGTATTCTTCATAAATCCCAAAAGGCTTGACGTTTTTTATATTTTGTGCGCCGGTCTCTTCGCTGAGTTCTCGCATCATACCTTCTACTTTATCTTCTTCTGCATCGAGGCCGCCACCAGGTAGACTATAGTCTTCGTATCGATTTGTATACATCAATAACTTAAGTTTCGGTAGTTAATTTAAAATAATCTGGGTTAAAAATTTTAGTCACATCTTCGTTATTCATAAATATTTTCAATATTCCATCAAGCTCGATGTCAAATATTCTTGATATTTTCTTTGCTATATCATTAACTATAAGCCAAAATTTCTGCATTACAGTAGGCATAATATTGCTTTGTTTTACATCTTTAAAAAGTAGTCCAATACTCTGATGACAATTAATATTTTTAAAAGTAGAAAGGTAATTGTATAACATAAAACTAGTTGTTTGATATGCAATTTGGGCATCAAAATCTCTTGATTGACATTTACCCAATTTCATATGTTGTTTCATCTCTTTAAACGCTACCTCTATTGCCCATCTATTTTTATAAATTTCATAAGCCTTTATTGCCGACAATGACCCATGAGTACTTATTAACACTTGCCACTTTGATCCTCTTTTTCTTGGTTTATATAGATTTAGTTTCAGGTCATTTCCTTTAAAATCTACATTCAAAGTAACGGTGTACATTTTTAATTTTCTAGATAGTGTCCAATTTTTAGACGACTTATATTTATTTAATGGTTAATTGTCCTATAGTGTAGTTCTTATTTTTATGTTTGTATTTCCAATTATTTTGTTTCGGCCTACACAATAAGTCTATTGATGTACTTGCAATATATTTGACCAAAGCAGAATTGAAAAACCAAAAATCTACCAATAAATACCTGACAATCTACTTTTTATTCAATGCTCTTTTTGTCATTGAAATTAGAGCATCTGTTTTTTTAAT
>CAYZUW010000465.1:0-2941 GCA_964481325.1 uncultured Saprospiraceae bacterium | reverse complement strand
AGGATTAATCTGACGTTTAGGACGATAGTGAGTGAAGAGTAAGAAAGTTCAAAGAGTAAAACGAATAATGATAAAGTGATAGCCTTCATACATTGTATAGTTCAATTAATCTCAGTATCATTAAAAAATGAATGATAGCACCATCAATAGTTTACGAGAAGCCCTAGAACATTCACCCGATAATACTGCACTTAGGCTATTACTGGCTGATACACTTTCAACATTGAATAGATTAGAAGAAGCTGAGTCAGAATATTCTGCTATACTAAAAATCTCAAATGATGAAAAAGCCAAAATAGGCCTGGCGAATGTTTTTTTTAAAAAGGGTCGTTATTCTGCGTGCAATGTAGTACTTGAGGAGATTATAGATGACGGTAAAAATGAAGCCGACATTTACATCCTGTACGCGAAGGGACTTTTAAAAGAGAATTCTATATCAAAAGCCATTGATGCCTATAAAAAGGCATTAGCTATTGATCCAAATTTGATTGATGATGAGTTAGACAATTCACTAAGACAAAAAGGGGTAACTGAACCTTCGGAAGAAGACCAACACCATGATAGTAGATTTTTACAAAAACCTACTATAACTTTTGAAGATGTAGGAGGCATGGAGCCTGTAAAAAAAGAAATCGAACTTAAAATCATCCAACCTTTATTACACCCTGAAATCTACAAGGCATATGGGAAAAAGATAGGTGGAGGAATTCTACTTTATGGCCCTCCTGGGTGCGGCAAGACATTCATAGCTAAGGCAACGGCTGGACAGGTTAATGCGAAATTCATAAGCATAAGTCTTAATGATATATTGGATATGTGGATTGGCAATAGTGAGAAAAACCTCCATGAAATTTTTGAATTAGCTAGAGAAAATACGCCATGCGTATTATTCATTGATGAGATAGATGCTTTGGGCGCCAGCAGAAGCGACATGAAACAATCCAGCGGCCGACACTTAATAAACCAATTTTTACAGGAGCTTGATGGGATCGATAGTGATAATGAAGGAGTCTTAATAATTGGAGCTACTAATACTCCTTGGAATTTAGACCCAGCCTTTAGGAGACCTGGCAGGTTTGACCGAATTGTATTTGTTCCACCTCCTGACATACCAACCAGAGAAGCCATTCTGAGATTAAAGTTGAACAATAAACCTACAGGCACTATAGATCTGCAATCTATCTCCAAGAAAGCAAAAAACTACTCAGGTGCCGACATTGATGCAATGATAGATATTGCAATTGAAAGCAAACTGGAAACCGCTTTTATCGATGGAATTCCAAAACCACTTGAAACTCGCGATCTACTAAACGCACTAAAAAAGCATAAACCGAGTACTCAAGAATGGTTTACAACTGCCAAAAACTTTGCCATGTTTGCCAATGATTCAGGCCTATATGATGACATTCTCAGCTATTTGAAAATTAAAAAATAACATGACAGAAGATCATAAACTAGCCAAAGTTGATATACTTATTCAACAGAATAAATTTGACGAAGCAGAAAGATTGCTTTCTGATTTATTGGCACAAGATTCTAACAATGTCTACATGCTGTCATTGTTAGCCGAAATAAAACTTCAGCAAGACAATTATCCTCAAGCCAATAGAATAATAAATAATGCGATCGGCTTATCACCAGATACTGCATATCTGTTTTTTATCAAATCTCGCATAGACCTTCAACAGGAAAATCTTAAAAATGCAGAAAAATATATCAATGAAGCGATAAGGTTAGATCCTTATGAGGCTGATTATTTTGCCTTATTAGCTAATATTCACATAATTAGAAAACAGTTTAAAGAAGGGCTCGAAACCGCAAATCGAGCATTAGAAATAGATGCTCAAAACATCTTAGCTATTAATATGCGAAGTACGGCGCTTAACAAACTCAATAGATCAGAAGAGGCCTTTGCTACCATTGAAGGCGCTTTGCGAGAAGACCCGAACAATCCTTACACACATTCTAATTATGGCTGGGGGCTATTAGAAAAAGGCGATCACAAAAAAGCCTTAGAGCATTTTAAGGAAGCTCTATCACAGGACCCTAACTACACGTATGCTCAATCGGGAATGCAGGAAGCCTTGAAAGCGTCAAATCCTGTTTACCGCATGTTTTTAAAATATGCGTTTTTTATGAGTAACATCACTGGCAAGTATCAATGGGGTGTAATTATTGGATTTTATTTAGGCTTTAGATTCTTAGGCCGTTTGGCTCGTAATAATGAAGGGCTACAACCCTTTCTATATCCTGTGCTTATAGTGCTTGCCCTAATTGCATTCTCGACATGGGTTATCACTCCTATCAGCAATCTATTTTTGCGCTTCAATAAGTATGGAAACTACTTGCTTGATAAAAACGAAAAGAGGAGCTCTAACCTTGTTGCCATAAGCTTTATGGTATTTATTGTTGGACTGCTATTATTTATAATTCTAAAGGATGTTGGTATGCTGGCTATAGCAATCTATGGTTTCGCCATGATGATTCCTTTTGGCTCTATGTTCTCTCCAGCGAAAAATAATACCCTACAGATTTATACTATTGCTTTGGGACTCATTGGTCTTATATCTATTGGCATAACCTTGACTTCTGGAGAATTTTGGAACGTACTAACTCCACTTTTCGTCTTGGGATTTGTAGGCTTTCAGTGGGTTGCCAACTTCATTTTAATCGGTGAAGACAATTACTGATTAGAGTGAACAGAGTGCAGAAGAGAATAAGAAAGTTGAATTTTCCTAACGCTGTACTAACATACAAACCAAATCTCTAACTCACCTTGACGATTGCTGACATATAGTTATTGAATTCATAAAAGAAATAGGTTTCAATAGATTCAAAATTCTACTGCAAGATTGACAAATCAAATCGCAACAAATACTCATTTCATTTCATTTAGTTACGTATATGATTACACTCGATGCTACTGCGGTTAGACCTCAGG